>JASFRY010000028.1:0-16875 GCA_050114675.1 Gemmatimonadota bacterium
GGGGTGGGGCGGCATGGAACAGGAAGATACGTTTCGGGTCTCTCCGTCGCGATGGTGCAGATACTCGCCCGACCCACGCGAGAACCGTGAACGACCAGAGACCTTCCCTGAAGACCGACAAGACGATCGACGTTCGAGCGACGCTCGAGCTCTTCGGCTACGAACCCACCGCCGCAACGGCCACCCTCCGTCCCCGCACCCGCTCCTGGCGGGTAGGCGGTGCCGTGCGGACCATGGCCATCGCCCTGGTGGTGGCGCCGGTGGTCACCGTGATCCCGCCCCATGCGCCCTGGCTCATCGGCGTCCTGGCCGGAGGTGGGCTCCTGGCCCGACGCCGACTCAACGAACACTTCACCGTCGAGGGTGTGGACGGCGCCTGCCCCAAGTGCGGGGCACCGGTCACGGCCTCGCGCGGACGCCTCCGCTCACCCCATCCGGTGACGTGCGACGCATGTCACTTCGAGCCGAACCTGCGGGTGCCGGAGGAAGCCGTGAACGGGGCGGGCACGCCCCTCGACTGAGGGTCCCGCGCGCCTCCACTCCGGAGGCGACCAACGCTTTGACGCGCTCGCGCCACTCACGGGTGTGAGACAGGCAATGGCGACACGCGACGCTTCGGACAGAGACCTGTCCGTACGCATCACCCGCGACGGGGACGAAGGCGCGTTCCGCGCGCTGTACCGCCGGCATACGCCGTCGTTGTATCCGTTCGTGCTCCGCATCCTGGGTCACGTCGAAGCGGACGCCGAGGACGCGGTGCAGGATACGTGGCTCAAGGCCGTCCGGGCTCTGCCCCGGTTCCGGTGGGAGTCGAGCTTCCGGACGTGGCTCCTGGGAATCGGCCTCAACGTGGCCCGGGAGGCGCTTCGCCGCCGGGCCCGCTCCGACGGTGCGAACGCCGGCAGGAGAGAGGCGGCCGTCCTCCCCCCGCCCACGGCGGCCCGGCTCGACCTGGAGCGCGCCATCGCCAGCCTCCCCGAGGGATACCGGACCGTGCTCCTCCTCCACGACGTGGAAGGGTTCACGCACCCGGAGATCAGCGACCGGCTGGACATCGCCATCGGCACGTCGCGCAGCCAGCTCCACCACGCACGACGCGCCCTGAGGCGCATGCTCGAACCAAGCGAGACAGGACCATGAGCAGGAAGAACGAGCCCGACGACGGCACGAGCGAGGACGAGGTTCCCGAGCTTCGGGACCTTCCCCGGGAGCGGGTGCCCCCCGCCGCCCTGGAGGAGCGGATCGTGGCCACGCTGAGGACCGAGGGGCTTCTCGGCGACAGCTCACCCGGCGACGCCGGGACGCCCGAGCGCCCCCGGACGTGGAACGCCCGGCCATGGATGGCCGCGGCCGCAGCCGCAGGGGTCGCTCTCTTCGCGTCCGGCGTGGCCGTGGGCCAGTGGATGACGGGCCGTGGGATGGCCGACGCGGTCAACGCAGCGCTGGACGCCGATCCCCGGGAGGCCGCAACCCAGGTACAGGAGACGGGCTCCGAGTACGTGCGGGCGGTCGCACGGCTCGCCGAGCTCGCAGCGGCGCAGCCCGGAGACACGATCGAGGTCGCCTCGGGGGCCGAAGCGGCCCGTGTGGCGCTCCACGCCGCGGCGCTGGAGCTGGCCAGGGTGAACCCCGACGACCCCACGCTCAAGCTGGTGCTGGCAGTCCTGGAAGAACGGATCGGCCCGGCTGCGGACACGACGACGGCGGGCGCCCGACGAACGATCTGGTTCTGACGACATGACGGTGGCCTCCCCGCGAGGGGGGCCCCATCCAGGAGGAGGAAGGGACATGGGAAGGAGACCAAGGACATGGATGGCCGCCGCGCTGGCCGCGGCCCTGCTGCCCGCGGGACTGACGGCCCAGGAGGTGGTGGAGCGCCTGGTGTGCAAGGAAGGCGACCCGGTGGGATCCCTGGGAATCACGGGGATCAAGTGCGACCGCTGTCAGTTCTTCACCAACGGGAAGGTGCACCGGGCGGTGTTCTGGACCGAGCCCACCATCCTCGACATCAAGAAAGACTACCCCGCCTCCGCGGTGCTCCGGCAGGGCGACGTCATCGTCGCCGTGGATGGGGAGCTCATCACCACCCGGGAGGGGAGCGCCCGCTTCTCCGCCCTTCCCCCCAACGAGCCCGCGCGGCTGAAGATCCGGAGGGACGGGCGCCTCATGGAGGTGGACGTGCCCGTGAAGGCCGAGTGTCCGACCGCCAAGGCCTCGGCACCCGCGGTCGCGGGAAGGCCCCTGCCCGCGCCTCCGCGCCCGCCCAAGGGAGTCACGGTCCCAAAGCCTGCCGCCCCCGAGCCGGCGGCGCGGCCCTCCCG
The DNA here is from genome assembly GCA_050114675.1 of Gemmatimonadota bacterium. GTDB lineage: Bacteria > Gemmatimonadota > Gemmatimonadetes > Longimicrobiales > Gaopeijiaceae > SZUA-318. The sequence continues at coordinate 2,322 of JASFRY010000028.1, forward strand.
CCCGGCGGCGGCCGCCGCCACGGTCGCCCCGGCGGAGCCGGTGCCGCCCCCTCCCCCGCCCCGTCTGGCCCCCGACGCCTCCCTGGGCTTCGGCTTCCGGTGCAGCACGTGCGGCTTCTCCACCGCCGAGGGTGAGGCGCGCGCGCAGTGGACCTTCTCGGAGCCGCCGGAGATCGTAGGCGTGGAGCCCGGCGAGGCTCCCGGGTCGTCGGGTCTCCGCGTCGGGGACCGGATCGTGGCCGTGGACGGCGTGGACATCACCACCGCCGAGGGAGGCCGCCGTTTCGCGTCCATCCAGGCTCGCGACCGCATCCGCTGGACCGTGCTCCGCGACGGACGCCGTTTGGTCGTCACTACGACGGCGCAGCCCCGGAAGGAGAGCGCGAAAGTGTCGGTGGCCAAGTCCCGGAGCTTCGCCGAAGCGCCGCTCCGCTTCAGCGGTGCGGTGGGCAATACCACGGTGGAGGTGCGAGGCGGCCGGGTCACGGTCACCGAAAACGAGGACGGGAGGTTGGTCATCATCCGGACCAACGATGCCGAGATCCGCATCCGCGTCCCTTCGGGCGGGGGAGGCTCCTGACGGGTCGGCCGGGCCCCCGGCGCGGACGCCATCGCGCGGCGCCGGGGGCCCGCTACTCGGGTACCTCCCGGAGCACCGCCAGGGGGGGCTTCCGGAGGAGGCCCCGGCTCCCGGCCAGGCCCACCACGACGGTGAGGCCCACCACGCCCAGCCACACCGCCGCCAGCGGAGCCGGGTGAAGCGTGTAGGAGATGTCGAACACATGGGGAACCAGGATGGCCGAGGCGAGGCAGGCGAGACCGAGCCCGGCCGCCGTGGCCAGGGTGCCCAGGGCCACGTACTCGGAGAGAAGCACCACGAGCACCTGGCGGCGCCGAGCCCCCAGGGTCTTGAGCAGCGCCCCCTCCCGCATGCGCTGGACCCGGGACGTGGCCAGCGCGCCCAGAAGGACGAGGACGCCGGCCAGGGCCGAGAAGAGCCCCAGGAAGGCCACCGCCTGGCGTACCCTGGACAGGATCTCGTCGATGGCTTCCTGGACGCGTGAGAAGTCGAGCGCCGACACGTTGGGGAACGCCTGCACCAGCGAACGCTGGAAGGCGGCCCGGGTTTCCAGGTCCGGGATGCGCGCGACCATGATGAGGGTGTGGGGCGCGTCGTCCAGGACTCCGGGCTCGAAGATGGCGAAGAAGTTGGGCTCGAGCTGCTCCCAGTCCACCGACCGGATGCTGGTCACCACCGAAGGCACACGGAGTCCCGCCACGTCCCACGTCAGGGTGTCGCCCAGGCCCACGCGGAGGTCCTGAGCCACCCCCTCCTCCAGGGAGACCCGGGCCAGGTCCCCCGCGTCCACGCGGGTGCCGTCCTCCGAGCCCCGAGTCCCGTCCCACCACCGCCCCCGGAGCAGCGTCTCCGCCGGACCCAGCGCGGCGCGCCAGGTGTTGCGGTACGTCCTGCGCAGCGTCCATCGCTGGGGGCGATCTCCCGTGGTGTCGGCCCGGAGCTCCTCGGGGCCACGGCCGTTGATGGCCACCAGGCGGGAGGGGACGATGGGGACCGCTTCGGCGTCCTTGCGAGCACCGTCGGGCAAGAGCGCGCGCACTCCGTCCACCTGGTCGGGCTGGATGTCGAACATGAGGACGTTGGGACGGCCTGCCGCGAACGACGTGGTGAGGTCGTCCATGAGGTTGTCCTGGACCTCCAGCACCGTCCCCACGATGAAGGCCCCGAAGCCCAGCGCCAGGGTGACGGACACGGTCTGGTTCTGGGGGCGGAAGAGGTTGGATACGCCCTGGCGCACGGGGTACGACGCGCGGGTCGGGAAGAACCGACGGGTGAGGCGGGTGAGCGCGAGCCCGGCTGCGGCCAGCAGCCCCACGGTCACCATGAGGGCGACGGCGAAGCCGGCCCCGAGCGCCGTCCCGGGGGCCTCGATGATGCAGAGGAGCACCACGCTGGCCCCCAGGGCCAGGTACGCACCGGCGTGCAGGGGATCCCACCGGCGTCGCGGGGGCTCGAAGTCCTGCCGCAACGCCTGGAGCGGGGGCACGTCCCGGACCTGGAGGAGAGGGATGAGGGCGAAGATGGCGGCGACCCACACCCCGATGCCCAGGCCGGCGAGGGCAGCGCCCGGACTGAACCGCGTGGTGACCTCCACGGGAAGCACCCCTCCCAGCGCCATGGGGAGGATGCGCTGCACGGCCACACCCAGCGCCACCCCCGCCACCGAGCCCATGAAGCCCAGAGCCGCCGCCTGGAGGAGATACGCCGTGAACACCGTTGCCTGGTCCGCGCCCAGGCAGCGGAGCACCGCCACGCCGGGCCTGCGCTCGCGGATGTAGACGTGGATGGCGCTGGCCACCCCGATCCCGCCCAGGAGGAGGGCCGCCAGGCCCACGAGCCCCAGAAAGCGCCCCAGGAAGCGGATGGAGTTGGACAGCCGGTGGGCTTGTTCCTCGGCAAGGGAGTAGCGCACCTCGGTGGCGGAAAACACCGAGTCGTAGCGCTGCTCCAGCGCCTCGCGGGCGTCCCGGTCCGGGAGCTTCAGGAAGGCCTCGTAGCGGGCCAGGCTGCCGAAGCCCAGGAGGCCGGCCTCCTCCAGCGTCTTTCCGGAGATGAAGACCCGGGCACCGGCCGCGGTCTGGAAGCCCAGGTCCGTGGGCAGGTCCTCCACGGTGCCGAGGAGCTTCAGCCGCGCCCGCCCCACCACGAGAGAGTCGCCGGGGCGGACGCGGAGCTGGGTGAGCACGGCGGGATCGGCCAGGATCACGCCCTCTTCGTCCTTCCGGTCCCACACGCCCCCGGGGTTGGTGTGGACCTGGCCGTAGAAGGGGAAGCCCCCGTCCACGGCCTGGACCTGGAGGAGGCGCACGTCCCCGCTGGCGGGCGCCAGCACCATGGAGAGGGCCGTGGTGGTTCGGGCCACGGGCACCCCGGCCGTCCGGAGCGAATCCAGGATGCGCGTCACCGAGTCGGGGAAGGCACGATTCGCCGAGAGCCGGGCGTTGGCGCCCATGAGGACGTCGGCCTCCTCCTGCACCGAGCGGGCCACGTCGCCCTGGAAGGAGTGGATCGAGACCAGGGCCGCCACGCCCAGGGTGATGGACGCCATGTACACGCCCACCCTCCGGAGGCCGTGCCGACTCTCCCGCACGGCCAGGCGAACGGCGAAGCCCGGCTTCACCGGTCTCGCCCTCCGTCGACGCCTTCGGCCCGGGCGGGGCCCGGCTCGTCGGAGACGATGGTACCCCCGGCCAGGCGCACCACCCGGTGGGCCCGCTCCGCGAGGGAGAGGTCGTGGGTCACCAGCACCAGGGTCGTCCGGGCCTCGCGGTTCAGCTCCTCCAGCATGGCCACGATGGTGGCGCCCGTCTCCTGGTCCAGGTTCCCCGTGGGCTCGTCGGCGAAGAGGATCCGCGGACGGTTGGCGAAGGCCCGGGCCAGGGCGACGCGCTGCTGCTCGCCCCCGGAGAGCTGGGCCGGGTAGTGGTCGAGCCTGTCGCCCAGGCCCACCCGCTCCAGCAGGGCCACCGCCCGGGAGCGGGCTTCCCGGGCGCCACCCCGGAGCTCCAGCGGCACCAGGACGTTCTCCAGGGCCGTCAGCGTGGGAAGCAGGTGGAAGGTCTGGAAGACGAAGCCCACCCGTTCCGCACGAAACTCGGCCCGCTGATCCTCGGTAAGAGCGAAGAGGTCCTGGCCGTCCAGGTGGACCTGCCCCGCGGTGGGCTCGTCCAGGCCGGCCAGGAGCCCGAGGAGGGTGGTCTTCCCGCTCCCCGAGGGGCCGACCACGGCCACGAACGACTCGGGGGGAACCTCCAGCTCGATGGAGTGGAGCACGGGAAGCGGCCGTCCGCCGCTCACATACGTCTTCTCCAGGCCCCGGGCCACGATCATCATATGAACCGTCGTCTCGTTTCGTTGTTGTGCGTGGGCGCCCTGGCCTGCTCGCCCTCGGGATCGCCGCCGTCCACGGCGGAGACCGACGCGCCCGCCTCGGCCGCCCCGGTGCAGGAGCCTTCCCGCCCCGACGCGCCGGCCGACGAGCCCGTGGTCGTGTTCCTGGGCACCAGCCTCACCGCGGGACTCGGTCTTCTGCGCTCCGAGGACACCTATGTGTCCATCCTTGCCGAGATGGCCGACTCCGCCGGGTTGCCCATGGACGCGGTCAACGCCGGTGTGTCCGGCGACACCAGCGCCGGCGGTCTGCGCCGCCTGGACTGGGTGCTGCGGGAGCCCGTGGACATCCTGGTGGTGGAGCTGGGCGCCAACGACGGCCTTCGCGGCCAGGATCCCGACGCCACCGAGCAGAACCTCCTGACCATCGTCGAGAAGGCTCGCTCCCGCTACCCCGGAATCCGCGTGGTGATCGCCGGCATGGAAGCACCCCCCAACCTGGGGAGCGCCTACACCCGGCGCTTCCATGATATCTTCCCCGACGTGGCGCGGCAGACGGGGGCCGCCCTGGTGCCCTTCCTCCTGGAGGACGTTGCGGGCATCCCCGCTCTGAACCAGGCCGACGGCATCCACCCCAACCCCGAGGGAGAGCGCATCGTGGCCCACAATGTCTGGCCCGTGCTCGAACCCCTGCTCCGCGCGTGGAAGGTCGAGCACGCCGCGGCGTCGGGAGGCGGCTCGTGAAGCGGCCCATCTTCGGGCTCGGCCCCCTGGTGCTCGGTACGGGCGCCTTCATCCTCGGCCTCTTCCTCTTCGTGGGATGGCTCCTCCCCGGCACGTGGTCCGCCGAGCGCTCCATCGTGCTGGCCGCTCCTCCCGCCGTCCTCTTTCCCCTGGTGGATGCGCCGGAGAGCTGGCGACGCTGGACGCCCTGGCCCGACTCGGGGCTGGTGGCGTCCGGCCCCGCCCACGGTGTGGGCGCCCGGCTCTCGTGGAACGATCCGGAGCTGGGTGAGGGCTCGTTCCACATCGTCGAGGCCCTCCCCGACTCCCTCGTGCGCTACCGGGTGGAGGTCCAGGGAGGGAGCATGCGCACGGACGGGACCATGCACCTCCGTCCCGAGGCCGGGGGCACGCGGGTGGTCTGGAAGGAGCAGGGCGACTTCGGGGCCAACCCCCTCATGGGCTACTGGGCCCGGTTCATGTCCAGGGCCCAGGGCGCGGAGCTGGAGAAAGCGCTGGAGCGTCTGGAAACGGTGGCCGAGGGAGGCGACGGAGAGAAGAAAGCGGCGCCCGCCGATTCGGGATCGGTGGACGCCGCTCGTTGATCCTGCGCCTGCCCGGAGGCGGGAGTCTCAGACCTGCTGTCTCGCCCAGGCGATGAGGTCGCGGTTGGTCTTGGTCTTCTTCATGATGCCCAGGAGCTCGTTCATGGCGTCGGACGCCGGAACACCTCCGAGCTGACGCCGCATGGCGCGGGACAGCCAAAGCGCGTCCTCGTCCAGGAGCAGCTCCTCCTTCCGGGTGGCCGAAGCGTTCAGGTCGATGGCCGGGAAGAGGCGCTTGTCCGCCAGCTCGCGGGACAGAACCAGCTCGCTGTTCCCCGTGCCCTTGAACTCCTCGAAGATCACCTGGTCCATGCGGGACCCGGTGTCGACCAGCGCCGTGGCGATGATCGTGAGCGAGCCGCCTCCCTGGTCCGGCGCGATCTTCCGGGCGCTGCCCAGGAAGCGCTTGGGCTTCTCCAGGGACTGGGCGTCGAGACCGCCGGACAGCGTCCGTCCGCTCCCCTCCTCCACCGTGTTGTACGCCCTGGCGAGGCGCGTGATGGAGTCCAGGATGATGACGACGTCGTCGCCCAGCTCCACGCGTCGCCGGGCCCGCTCCAGCGTCATCTCGGCGACCTGCGTGTGGCGATCCGCCGAGCGGTCGAAGGTCGAGGCGATGACCTCGCCGAAGCCGCACGACTCCATCTCCGTGACCTCCTCCGGACGCTCGTCCACGAGGAGGATCAGCAGATGGCACTCCGGGTTGTTCGTGACGACACCCTCGGCGACGGCCTGCAGGACCGTGGTCTTCCCCGCCTTGGCAGGGGCCACGATCATGGCGCGCTGGCCCTTGCCCAGGGGACAGAAGAGGTCGATCACGCGGTTCGTGTAATCGGTCTGCCCCCGCACCGTGCGTCCGCACTCCATGACCAGCTGGTCGTCGGGGTGCATGGCGCTGAGGCGCTGGAAGTCGGGACGCCGCTTCACCTCGTCGGGCTTGCGGTCGTTGACCCGGGCAAGATAGGCCAGCGGCGGACTCTTGCCGTTGCGCGGAGGCTTGCCGACCACGCCCATGAGCTCGTCGCCGGTCCGGAGACCGAACTTCGAGATGATCCGGGAGCCGACGTAGATGTCGTCCCGGCCCGGGGTGTAGCTGGCTTCGCGCCTTCGGATGAATCCGGAGCCGCTGTTCAGGACCTCGAGGAGACCGAGGGGACGGGATTCCGCCTCGAGCTTCTCCGGGTCGTCGGTGAGCGGGGGGAAGTCCTCACCGTCGGATCCGTTGTTGTTGGAATCCTGACGGCCGTTGTTGTTGGACTTCCGACGAGGGCGGCGTCCGCGACGGCGATTGCGTCCGCGCCGTCTGGACTTACCTCCCCCGTCGCCTGATTGCATTTCTGACGAGTCGGGCACGTGTGAACCCACGGTTGCCGGAAATCTGCGGCCGCGGCGCAACCGCGCCTGCACTACCGCCTTCGGAAGAATCTCCGGGCTCGGATATCGAGCGGGAACGATCCGGTCAGCTGACCAAGGGGGCCGCTGGACATTCGACGCACCTTTGCATCGACGGACGTTGGGTATTGTCGCCCTTTCCGGCCGTGAGGGCAAGGAGTGTGTGTCCAGCCGACGCCGGCAGGGTGTCCACAGAGCCGGACACACAGGCACGTCCGGCTGGGGACCCTATGGCCTAAGCCTCGGTATCACAACACGTTGGAAGGTGGCCAGTTCCTGGCACGCGGGTTGCACCTCCTGCGAGCAGGAACCACCAAGGAGGACACCGTGCGTACCGCAGCTCGCAGCACCCTGATGCTCGCCGCCGCTGCCGCCCTGGCCGCGGCGCCGGCCCGCGCCCAATCCTATGTCGGCCTTTCCGTGGGCGTGGGATCCCTGTTCGACGGTGTGGGATTCGGGCTCCACGTGGGCAGCTGGGCGCCCGGCTCCGTCTTCATGGGCGCATCCTTCAGCCTCGGCTGGGCCCGACACTACCACCCCGAGCCCTACGGGATCTACTCGTCCACGTATGACGGTTGGGGATACGGGACCCGCGGCTGGGCCCGCGGGGCCTACAGCTGCTGGGACGATGGGTACTGGGACCCCTACGACCCGTGGTACGACGGCTGCTATGCCGACGCCTACTGGTACGGGGCCCGCCCGTGGCGCGCCTGGCGGTGGTACGATCCGTGGTACATGCCCCGGACCTACGTCTACGTCGCCGACCCCTTCGGGGCACCCTGGGGTCGCTACTGGGCCTACGACCCATGGCCCTGGTACGGCAGGTACGGCGGATGGAACAGGTATGCGTGGGGTGGCTGGAACCGCTATCCGTACGGCTACTACGGCCGCACCCGCGTGGTGTACGGCGGCAGTGGACGTCGTGGCGTGGCGATCCTGAGGCCCTCCCCCCTCTCCCCGGTGGGAGGCGTGGGGTACAAGGAGAACCCGCGGGGTTCCGTGGGACGCACGGCCGTTCGGCGTCCGACGGGTGTGGCGGCGCCTGCCGCGGCCGCGCCCAGGACCGGGACCCGTGCAACCCCGACGGCATCTCCGCGCGCTCCGGGACGAGCCACCCCGACGGCGTCTCCGCGCGCTCCCGGACGGATGACGCCGGGCGCGACGGCGGCTCCTCGACGTCCCACGGATCGGATGGCGCCCCGCGCCGGCACCCGGGCCACGCCTTCCGTGCGGTCTCCGGCCAGAGGCTCTGCCCGCGGCGGGTCGGTGGCGCGCCCGAGCCCGTCGGCAGGGCGGTCGCCCTCGGCCCCCGCGCGGCCCACGGACCGGCTGGCCCCGCGCACCGGAGCGCGTCCGAGCCCGGCGGCGCGTGCGCCCTCCCGCTCCGGGACCGGACGTACGGCACCTTCGGCGTCGGCGCGCCCATCGGCGGGAGCCCGGGCACCGTCGGCACGCCCGAGCCGCCCATCGGCGGCGGCGCCCCGTTCGAGGGCGACGGCACCCCGGGGATCCCGGCCGTCCGCAGCGGCGCCGCGGGCTTCGGCGGGGCGGTCTTCCGGCAGCCGGGCGGCGGCTCCGAGCCGACCTTCAGCGCGCAGCGCCCCGGCGCCCACGCGCGCTCGGCCCCAGGCCAGCCGGGCACCGGCATCCAGGCCACAGGCGAGCCGCGCTCCTGCGTCGAGACCCCGGGCCAGCGCTCCGGCGCCGTCCCGGAGCCAGCCCAGGGCGACACCATCGCGGGCACCCTCCCGGAGCCAGCCCAGGGCGACGCCGTCGCGGGCACCCTCCCGCGCACCGGCGGCACGGGCCCGCCCCCAGACGCGGTCGGCTCCGGCCCGTTCGGGGGGAGGACGCCCCACCCCGCGGCGCAAGCCCGGAGGCGGGGGCAGCCCGTGAGGTCGTGAAGATGGGGTGAACGCTTCGAGCATCGTGGGGAGCGCGGTCGTGGTGGCCGCGCTCCTCTTCGTTCCCCAGCCCGCCACGGCCCAGCTGGTCGCCGGCCGCACCGTGGACGCGGAGGACAGCACTGCGGTCGGCGGCGCCGAGATCCAGCTCCTCGACTCCCTGGGGACCGTGGTGCGTCGGGGCCTGGCCGACGCCGCGGGCATCTTCGTGCTCCCGGTGGCTCCCGGGGTCTACACCCTGCGCGCCACCCGCATCGGCTACGCGCCGGTGGAGCGTCCCCGGGTGGAGGTCCACGGCTCGGAACGGGTCACCGTGGAGGTCCGCATGTCGGTGCGCGCCGTCGCGCTGGACTCCATCGTGGTGGTGGGGCGCGTCTCGAACCTGCGGCAGCGCGACCTCAACGAGTACTTCGCCCGGGCCGAGCGCGACGACTCGGTGGACATCGGCATCATCTACCGCCGCACGGACCTGGAGCCCATGGACACGTGGCGCTTCGAGGATTTCATGCGCAGGGAGGCACCACCGGTGGCGTCCCGGGGCCGCCACTTCACATGCCGGCCCCGGGTATTCTGGGACGGAAGCGAACGGCCCGTGGACCCGCTCCTCTCCGTCTCCAGCTTCCAGGGTGTCGAGTTCTACCGGGGCTTCGGTCCGCCGGGGTCTCGCTTCGTGAATCCCGATGGGTGCGGCGTCATCCTGGTGTGGTCCCGTCCCCTCACCGCCGACCCTCGCGCCCACCCCACGAGCCGGAGCCGGTTTCTCGTTGCGGGAGCCCTGGCCGCGGCGATCCTGGCGCTGAAGATCTTCTAGAAGTCGGGCGCCTGCTACACGCCGTCCTGCTGCGCCTCGACCACCACCCCGCCCCGCACGACCGCCCAGGCCGGGCTCCCGCCCATCCAGTAGGCCAGCTCCGCGGGATGGTCCACGTTCCAGAGGACCACGTCGGCTTCCTTCCCCTCTTCCAGGCTTCCCACGCGGTCGTCGAGACCCAGCGCACGGGCCGCATGACGCGTCATGCCCGTGAGGGCCTCCCCGGGCGTGAGGCGGAAGAGGAGACAGGCCAGGCTCAGGACCTGGAGAGGATCCAGAAGCGGAGAGGACCCGGGATTGAGATCGGTGGCCACGGCCATGGGCACGCCGTGGGCCCGGAACGCCTCCACCGGGGGCACCGTGGTGTCCCTCAGGAAGTGGGCGGCCCCGGGGAGGAGCACGGCCACGGTGCCCGCCGCCGCCATGGCGCGCACGCCGTCCTCGGACGTGTGCTCCAGGTGGTCGGCGCTCCGCGCGCCGTGCGCCGCCGCCAGCGCGGCCCCGCCCAGGTCCGACAGCTGGTCGGCGTGGAGGCGCACCGGGAGACCTGCGTCGTGGGCGGCGTCGAAGACCCGCCCGCACTCCTCCGGCGTGAACGCGATCCCCTCGCAAAAGGCGTCCACCGCGTCGGCCAGCCCCCGGCGTGCCGCCTCCGGGACCATCTCCCGGCACACCAGCTCCACGTATCCATCCCGGTCGCCCGCGTGCTCCGGGGGAAGCGCGTGGGCCCCCAGCAGCGTCGTCCGGACCCGGACGCCGGACCGTTCTCCGAGGGTCCGCGCCACCCGGAGCATCCGGAGCTCCGTATCCACGTCCAGGCCGTACCCCGACTTGATCTCCACCGTGGTCACCCCGCCGCGCGCCAGCGCCTGCAGGCGTGGCGCGGCTTGACGGGCCAGGGCCTCTTCGTCGGCGTCCCGGGTCGCCCGCACGGTGGAGAGGATCCCCCCGCCCTCCCGGGCGATCTCCTCGTACGTGACCCCCTGAAGGCGGCGCTCGAACTCCGCGGCCCGGTTCCCACCGAAGACCAGATGGGTGTGGCAGTCCACGAGGCCCGGCGTCGCCCAGCGTCCGCCGGCGTCCAGCTCCCGACGGGCGCCGTGGGTCCAGGAGGGCATGGCGGACTCGGGGCCCACCCACGCAATGCGCCCCTGGCGCACGGCCAGGGCTCCGTGGCGGACCTCCCCGTAGGGCCCCGTCCCGGGCCTCAGGGTGGCCAGGTGGGCATTCCGGATCAGAAGGTCACAGGCGTCCACGTCCGTCGTCCCGCGCAGCTCGAGTCTCGTTGATGTCCCACGGGGGTGAATCTACACTCGATAGTCATGTCCGACCTCTTCTTCGAAACGGCGCTCCTCCCCGACGGGTGGGCGTCCGACGTGCGGATCACCGTGGACGCCGACGGCTTCGTGGTGGCGGTGGACCCGGGCGCCCGGCCCGGCGGCGCGGAACGCGTCAGCGGGATCGCGGTGCCGGGTGTCCCGGACCTCCACAGCCATGCCTTCCAGCGCGCCATGGTGGGCCTCACCGAGCGCGGCTCGGCCTCGGGCGACACCTTCTGGTCATGGCGGGAGCGCATGTACGGCTTTCTGGCCCGGCTCAAGCCCGAGCATGTGGAGGCCGTTGCGGCCCAGCTGTTCGTGGAGCTTCTGCGCCACGGCTACACGGCGGTGACCGAGTTCCACTATCTGCGCAACGATACCGACGGCACGCCCTACGGGGATCCGGTGGAGATGGCCACCCGGATCCTGTCGGCGGCCCGGGCCACGGGGATGGGACTGACGCTCCTTCCCACCCTCTACCTCGCCGCCGACTTCGGCGGCGCGCCACCCGAGGTGGGCCAGCGCCGTTTCGTCGCCTCGGTGGACGAGCTCCTCTCGGACGTGGCGACCCTGGCGGCCCGCACGGCGGAGGACATGAACGTCCGGGTCGGCCTCGCACTGCATTCCCTCCGCGCCGTCCCTCCCCCGGCGCTGTCGGACGCCGTGGCGGGGCTGGACGACGTGGACGCCTCGGCGCCCATCCACATCCACGTGGCGGAGCAGCTCCGGGAGGTCGAGGCATGCCTGGCGTGGTCGGGCGCCCGGCCGGTGGCATGGCTCCTCGACCATGCCCCGGTGGACGCGCGCTGGTGCGCCGTGCACGCCACGCACATGACCGGAGACGAGACGGTGGCGCTCGCCCGCAGCGGGGCCGTGGCGGGGCTGTGTCCCACCACCGAGGCGAACCTGGGCGACGGCTTCTTCCCCCTTGTCGCCTATCAGGAGGCGGGAGGGCGCTGGGGCGTGGGCACCGACGCCCAGGTGAGCGTGAGCCCCGTGGCCGAGCTGCGCCTCCTGGAGTACGGGAAGCGCCTCTCCCTGAAGGCGCGGAACGTGGCCGCGGGCGGCGAGGATCTCTCCACGGCCCGTGCGCTGCTGGAGCGCGCATGGGACGGCGGCACCCAGGCCAGCGGTCGGCCCCTGGGGCGGCTGGCCCCCGGAGCACGGGCCGACGTGGTGGTGCTGGACCCGGAGCATCCCACCCTGGTGGGCCGGAGCGGCTACGACGTGCTCGACGCCTGGATCTTCGCCGGCGAGGACACGCCGGTGCGTCACGTCATGGTGGGTGGGAACTGGGTGGTGCTGGACGGAAGGCACCCCCGGCAGGACGCAGTGGCCCGGGCCCACGCCGGGGTGGCGCGGGCCCTGAGCGGCACCTGACTGCTCCGAGGCGCGGTCTCCCCTACTCCCCCATCATGGGGATGCGGATGCCCTCCCGCTCCGCCGTCTCCCTGGCCAGCGCATAGCCCGCGTCCACGTGCCGGGCCACGCCGATGCCCGGATCGTTGGTGAGCACGCGCTCGATGCGTACCCGCATCTCCGGCGTCCCGTCGGCCACGAGGACCTGTCCCGCGTGCAGGGAGTTCCCGATGCCCACGCCCCCGCCGTGGTGGAACGACACCCAGCTGGCCCCCGACGCCGTGTTGAGCAGCGCATTGAGGATGGGCCAGTCCGCCACGGCGTCGGTTCCGTCCTTCATCCCTTCCGTCTCGCGGAAGGGCGAGGCGACCGACCCCGTGTCCAGGTGGTCGCGCCCGATGACGACGGGGGCGCTGATCTCCCCGGACGCCACCAGGTCGTTGATGGCCGTGCCGAAGCGGGCCCGGTCCCCCTGCCCCAGCCAGCAGATCCGCGACGGGAGCCCCTGGAACGCCACCTTGTCGTGGGCCATGCGGATCCAGCGGCACAGGTGCTCGTCCTCGGGGAACATCTCCAGCACGAGCTCGTCGGTACGATGGATGTCGGCGGGATCGCCGGAGAGGGCGGCCCAGCGGAAGGGCCCCTTCCCCTCGCAGAAGAGATCGCGGATGTAGGCCGGCACGAAGCCGGGATACGCGAAGGCATTGTCGAACCCGGCGTCCTTGGCGTAGCCCCTCAGGTTGTTGCCGTAGTCCACGGCCACGGCCCCGGCCTCCTGCATGGCGACGATGGCCTCGCAGTGCTTCCGGATGCTGGCCATGGACCGGCGCACGTACGCGTCGGGATCGGAGCCGCGCAGCGCCTCGGCCTCTTCCAGGGAGAGCCCCTCTGGCACGTAGCCGTTGAGCGGGTCGTGGGCCGACGTCTGATCGGTGACGATGTCCGGCGTCACGCCCCGACGCACCAGCTCGGGCAGCACCTCGGCGCAGTTGCCCACCAGGCCCACCGACAGGGCGGTCCCCGACCCCGTGGCCTCGCGGACCCACGCCAGGGCCTCGTCCAGGTCGTCGGTCATGCGATCGCAGTAGCGGGTGTCCAGGCGGCGCTGGATGCGGGCCGGGTCCACCTCCACGCACAGCATGACGCCCTCGTTCATGGTGGCGGCCAGGGGCTGGGCGCCGCCCATGCCCCCCATCCCGCCGGTGAGGACCCACCGCCCCTTCAGCGAGCCGGCGAAGTGCTTGGCCGCCATGGCGCCGAAGGTCTCGTACGTGCCCTGGAGGATGCCCTGGGTGCCGATGTAGATCCACGAGCCCGCCGTCATCTGGCCGTACATCATGAGGCCCCGGCGCTCCAGCTCGTGGAAGTGCTCCCAGGTGGCCCACTTCCCCACCAGGTTGGCGTTGGCGATGAGGACCCGGGGCGCGTGGGGGTGGGTCCGGAAGACGCCCACCGGCTTGCCCGACTGGACGAGGAGGGTCTCGTCGTCTTCCAGCGCCTTGAGGGATGCAATGATGGCGTCGAAGGCCTCCCAGCTCCGGGCGGCCTTGCCGGTGCCCCCGTAGACGATGAGCTGATCCGGCCGCTCGGCCACCTCCGGGTCCAGGTTGTTCATGAGCATCCGCATGGCGGCTTCCTGCGTCCAACCCTTGCAGGAACGCTCGGTGCCCCTGGGGGCGCGCACGGTGTGGGCGGTGGTTTCCATAATCATGTCTCCATCTCGTGCAGCGCGGAGAACGCGCCGCTTCGTACGAGCTCGATGAGGTTCTCCAGGTCGGGCCCCAGGATCCGGTCCTCGTGGAGCGGAGCCACCCGGCTGCGCACCCGGGCATGGGCAGCCTCCACGCCCACGCCGGCCTCGAGCGGGCGCCGGTACTCGATGCCCTGGGCGGCGCACAGCAGCTCGATGGCCAGCACCTGCTCCAGACACGCCACGGCCTGCCGGGCCTTCCGCGCCGCGGCCAGACCCATGGACACGTGGTCCTCCTGGTTCGCGCTGGTGGTGACCGAGTCCACGCTGGCCGGGTGGGCCAGCACCCGGAGCTCGGCCAGGCAGTCCACCGCCGTGACCTGAGCGATCATGAAGCCGCTCCGCAGCCCGGGCTTTTCGGTGAGGAAGGCCGGCAGCCCCATGGACAGGTCCGGATTCAGGAGCCGCTCGACGCGCCGCTCGGCGATGGCGGCGAGATCCGCCACCGCGATGGCCAGCAAGTCCAGCGCCTGGGATACGATCTGCGCGTGGAAGTTGCCCCCGCTCACGATGACGCCGGACTCGGGGAAGACCAGGGGGTTGTCGGTGGCGCTGTTGGCCTCGGTCTCGAGAATGCCGCGGATGTAGCGAAGGGCCTCCCGCGCGGCGCCGTGTACCTGGGGCATGCAGCGCAGCGCATAGGCGTCCTGGACGCGGGGATCCCCTTCCCGATGGGATTCGCGGATCTCCGAGTCCCGGAGAAGCGCTCGGAGCCGGCCCGCGCTGGTGGCCTGACCCGCGTGGGGGCGCGCGTCCTGGATCTCCTTCCGGAACGCCTCGG
>JASFRY010000029.1:0-16286 GCA_050114675.1 Gemmatimonadota bacterium
CCAGGGGGATCTAACCATCATCCCCGGCGACGACATCACGGTGGACTTCGTGCGCAGCACGGCCGCGTACCGCGGACGCACCTTCGGCTTCCCGCCTCTGGGGTCCGTTCCCCAGTCCCTCGTCGTGGCAGGGGGCATCGAGAACCTGGTCCGCGGGCGCCTCTCGACCCGTTCCGCATCCAACTGACACCTGAACCAATCGAGGCGAGAGTTCTATGGCGAAGCACACCGTGGTCACCATGCCCGGCGACGGCATCGGCAAGGTGGTCCTCCCCGAGTCCCTCCGCGTCCTGGACGCCGTGGGCTTCGACGCCGCATACGTCCACGCCGACATCGGGTGGGAGCTCTGGGTCCGCGAGGGCAATCCCCTGCCGCAGCGCACCATCGACCTGCTTCGCGAGCACAAGCTGGGCCTCTTCGGCGCCATCACCTCCAAGCCCAAGAAGGAGACCGAAGCGGAGCTTTCGCCCGAGCTGAGAGACCAGGGCTACGTGTACTACAGCCCCATCGTCTCCATGCGGCAGCTGTTCAACCTGGACGTGTGCATCCGTCCTTGCCGCTCCTTCCCCGGCAACGCCCTCAACTTCATTCGCCAGACCGCCGACGGAGGCTTCGAGGAGCCGCCGGTGGACGCCGTCGTCTTCCGTCAGAACACCGAGGGGCTGTATTGCGGCATCGAGTGGACGAACCCGCCGGAGCAGGTACGCGCTGCCCTGGCGCTCCACAAGAAGTACGGGCCGTTCGCCGACGTGCCGGGGCCGGACCTGGCCATGTCGGTGCGCATGTTCACGCGGGCCGCATGCAGGCGCATCCTGGAGGCCGCCTTCGGCTATGCCGCGAAGCACGGCTACGAATCGGTGACCATCTGCGAGAAGCCCAACGTCCTCCGGGAGACGTCGGGAATGATGGAGGAGGTGGCCCGCGAGGTGCAGAAGGACTACCCGGACATCTGGATCCGGAGCACCAACATCGACGCACAGATGATGTGGCTCACCAAGAACCCGGAGGACTACGGCGTCATCGTGGCCGGCAACCTCTTCGGCGACATCGTTTCCGACGCCTTCGCCGGCCTGGTCGGGGGCCTGGGCTTCGCGTGCTCGGGCAACATCGGCGACGAGGTGGCGGTGTTCGAGCCCACCCACGGATCGGCACCCAAGTACGAGCACCTGGACCCGCCCATCGTGAATCCCATCGCCATGATCCTCAGCGCGGCCATGCTGCTGGATCACGTGGGTGACATGGACAAGGCGAACCGTGTGCGCGATGCGGTGGCCGCCGTGGTGCGCGAGGGCGAGGTCCGTCCCTACGACATGATGCGCATCCCCGGCGGGCCCGACGTTGTCGCCCGAGGCGCGGCCACCACCACGCAGGTGACCGATGCCATCATCGAGAAGCTGGAAGGATGACGCAGGGAGCCTCCTCATGACCACGAAGGACGCACCGCAGGTCGGCATCGACGCCCACGGCGAGGCCGGACCCGCCGGCGCCGACGTGCGCTCCGACGCCCACGTCACCGTCGAGCTTCGGGACGGCGGCGGCGTGGATCTCCACGTCACGTCCAAGGTCGGCGCGCTCTACGGCGACTCCATCCGCGCCACCCTCCGTGGGGTCCTGGAGGCCCTGGGCGTGGAGCACGCCCTCGTGGAGGTGGACGACAAGGGAGCCCTGCCGTGGACGCTGGCCGCCCGCGTGGAGGCGGCGGCGGTGCGGGCGGGCGCCCGCGGCACCGCGCCTCCCGAGCGCACCGTGGCCCACGCCGGCCCCACCGAGCGGAAACGGCTGCGCCGCTCCCGTCTCTATCTCCCCGGGAGCCAGCCGAAACTGTTCGTCAACGCCGGGCTCCACCACCCCGATGCCGTCATCCTGGACCTGGAAGACTCGGTCCATCCGTCGGAGAAGGACACGGCGCGCCTCCTGGTGCGGAACGCGTTGCGCTGCGTGGACTTCATGGGTGCGGAGCGCATGGTGCGGATCAACCAGCTCCCCCTGGGGCTGGAGGATCTGGACGCCGTGATCCCCCAGCGTCCCCACATGATCCTCATTCCCAAGGTAGAGCAGGCCTACGAGGTCCACGCCGTCCAGGAGCGCGTCGACGCCATCTGCAAGGACACGGGCGTCAACGGTCCCGTCTGGCTCATGCCCATCCTCGAGTCGGCGCTGGGCATAGAGAACGCCTTTGCCATCGCGACCGCCACCGACACGGTGGTGGCGCTCACCATCGGCCTGGAGGACTACACTGCCGACCTGGGCGTCCCCCGCACGCCCGAAGGCACCGAGACGGCCTACGCGCGGGCGCGCCTGGTGAATGCGGCCCACGCGGCCCGGATCCAGGCCATCGACTCGGTGTTCTCCGACGTGGCGGACATGGAGGGGCTGCTGGTGTGGGCCCGGGCCTCCCGGGCGCTGGGCTTCGAGGGGATGGGGTGCATCCACCCCCGCCAGATCGGGCCCATCCACGAAGGGTTCTCACCTACGGACCAGGAGGTGGAGCGGGCCCGCCTC
The DNA here is from genome assembly GCA_050114675.1 of Gemmatimonadota bacterium. Classification (GTDB taxonomy): domain Bacteria; phylum Gemmatimonadota; class Gemmatimonadetes; order Longimicrobiales; family Gaopeijiaceae; genus SZUA-318. The sequence goes on from JASFRY010000029.1 coordinate 2,503, forward strand.
GTCGTGGCAGCCTTCGAGGACGCCCAGGCCCGCGGGCTGGGCGTGGTGAGCCTGGGGACGAAGATGATCGATCCGCCCGTGGTGATCCGGGCACAACGGGTTCTGGAGGAGGCCAGGGCCGCGGGACGGGTGGGGGCCGGGGACGAAGCGGCGACCGGGGAGTCGACCGAACCGAAGGAGACGGCGGAAGGAGCCGCGCGATGATCGATGTGGGCAGGTTGGTGACCAACAGCCTGGGACGCCGCGTTCCCACCATGGTGAACGGCGCGGAAGCGGTTCCCTTCAAGGGTGTGGGCGGTCACAGTCCGGAGGGACGCAAGCACGGACCGCCCATCCGCTCGAGCCAGGACTACCCCGCCAGCGGCGACAAGCGGGTGCCGGACCTCAGGACGGCGCTGGAGCGGTGCGGGCTCCGGGACGGGATGGTCATCTCCACGCATCATCACCTCCGCAACGGCGACCGGGTGGCCCTCCTCGCCCTCCAGACGGCGGCGGAGATGGGCGTTCGCGACCTCATGTGGTTCCCCAGCGCCTCCTTCCCCGTGCACGAGCCGGTCATGGACCTCATGGACCGGGGCGTGGTGCACCATATCGAAGGAAGCATGAACGGCCCCCTGGGCCGCTACTGCTCCCAGGGGAGAATGCGCGGCCTGGGCGTGCTCCGGAGCCACGGTGGCCGGTGGCAGGCAATCCAGGACGGCGAGGTGAAGATCGACATCGCCATCATCGCCGCGCCCACCGCCGACCCCTTCGGCAACGCCGACGGCTCCCACGGCCCCTCGGCGTGCGGCTCGCTGGGCTTCGCGCTGGCCGACTCCATGTACGCCGACCACGTCATCGTGGTCACCGACAACCTGGTGCCCTTCCCGTGCGTCCCCTGGCAGATCCAGGGCAACAACGTGGACTGCGTGGTGGAGGTGGACTCCATCGGAGATCCGTCCAGGATCGTCTCGGGCACCACCCAGATCACCAGGAGCCCGGACCGGCTGCTCATCGCCGAGTACGTGGCGCGCTTTCTGCGTGACGCCGGCATCATGAAGGACGGGTTCTCCTTCCAGGCCGGTGCCGGCGGCATCGCCCTGGCGTTCGTCCAGTACCTCCGCGGGATGATGCAGGAGGCGGGCGTGAAGGCCCGCTTCGTCCGGGGTGGGTCCACCGAGCATCTGGTGGGGCTCCTGCAGGACGGCCTCACCGACTACATCCTGGACGGGCAGACCTTCGACCTGGCGGGTGTGGCTTCCATCGGCTCGGACCCCCGCCACGTGGCCACGTCGCCGTTCACGTCGTACAACCACCATGGCAAGGGCAACTTCGCAACCTTCGTGGATGCCGCGGTGCTGGGCGCCACCGAGGTCGACGTGGGCTTCAACGCCAACGTGAACACCCACTCCGACGGCGTGCTCCTCCACGGCATCGGCGGGTGGCAGAACTGCCTCTTCTCGGGATGCTCCATCCTCGCCATCCCGTCGTTCAGGGATCGAATCCCGGTGCTGGTGGACCAGGTGACCACGGTGACGGGTCCGGGCGAGCTGGTGGACGTGGTGGTCACGGAGCGGGGCGTCGCCATCAACCCCCGACGCCAGGACCTCCTGGACCGCGTGAAGGGATCGGATCTGCCCATCCGGCCCATCGAGGACATCAAAGCCGACGTGGAGGGCATCGTCGGCGGCCCCCCGTCGCCCCCGGACCTCACCGACGAGCCCGTGGCGGTGATCAAATGGGTGGACGGCACGGTCATCGATACGGTCTGGAGGGTGCCCCCGAGCCAGTCCGGCTGATGGGCCGGACCGAGCGGTCGGGGCTCGGAACGCCCGGACCAGGACGGGATTCCGGGCGATGATGGGCTCCGTCGTCCTGGGTCGGACGGTGACGTTCCAACCGTCGGGGGATCCTCCGGGTGCGTGGGCCTTCCTCCTGGACGACGAGGTGCTTGCGGAGGTGGAGTGGTCCGACGGAGGCGTTCGCGTGGACGCGGCCGACGAGGTGGCGCGTCTCGACGTCTCGGGGATGTTCATGGTGCGGGCCGTCCTGGCCCCCGTCACCGCGGACCGCCCCGGCCTCTGGTACGCCGGGAATCTCTGGCGCGGTCTGGCGGTGTGTCGGGAGGGGCGGGGCTTCACCCTGGTGCGGGGACTCGACGGAGGGATAGGCCCCTGGACGGGCTTCGACGACGCCGAAGGCAACCCCGTGGTACGCATCCGCGGCCGCGTGGGCCGGGGCGGCTTCTGGGATGAGATCACCGTGACGCCCGACCTCCTTTACGCACGCTCCGCCGGACCGCTCCTCGTGCTCTGGGGCGCGTTGCGGCTGCTCCGGGTGGCCCGGCCCTGGGTGTTCTTCACCTCGGGCATCGCGTCTGAGCGGGCGGTGCAGCGGGCTATCGAGCGCATGGCGGGACGCGCGTAGCGCGCCGTCACTCCGCGTTCAGCGCCTCCGCGGGGTCCCTGCGGGTGGCGCGCCACGCCGGGATCGCCGCCGCCACCACCGCGACGACCAGCATGGACAGAGCCACCGTCACGAAGGTGGCCGGGTCGGTGGCCTTGACCCCGAAGAGGAACGCCTCCAGGACCCGCGCGCCCAGGAAGGCGCCCACCACGCCGACGACGAGCCCCATACCCGCCAGGCGTACCGCCGACAGGACCACGGAGCCGGCCACGTCCCCCGAGCGGGCCCCCAGGGCCCGGCGTAGCGCGATCTCCGGAGCCTGCTGACCCACGTTGAAGGCCAGCACCCCGTAGATCCCCACCGCCGCCAGCACCACGGCCAGCACGCTGAAGAGCCCCATGAGGAAGGCGGCGAAGCGAGGCGTGGAGGTCTGGGCGAGGTAGGCGTCCCTCAGCGACTGGACCGCGAAGAGGGGCACCGCCGGATCCAGGGAGCGAAGCACGTCGCGGACGGCGGGAAGGACCCCGTCCACGCGTCCGTCCCGGGTCTTGAACGAGATCTCCAGCGTGCGCGAGGGAATCTGGCGGATGGAGAAGAACACGTCGGGGCTGTTGGACTGCTCCATCATGCTCTGGGTCAGATTCCGGTAGCGCACGTTCTCCACCACGCCCACGATCTCGGCGGCGTTGTCGGGGTCCTGGGGATTGCCGATGAAGATGGTGCGTCCCACGGGCCTCGGGTCGTCGGGAAAGACCCGGTCCACCAGGGCCTGGGTCACGACCGCCACGCCCCGGGCGTTCTCGTCGTCGCTCTCCTCGATGCCCCGTCCCTGGAGCACGCGGATGCCCAGGCTCTCGAAGTAGCCCGGCCCCACGCTGTGGCGGAAGTACCGGATCAGGTCGTCGGTGGCGTCGGCCCGCACGATGTAGCTCCCGCTGCTCCGGCCCCGGAACGGGAAGTCCGACGACGCCTCCACGTCGGAGACCCCCGGCACCGCGCCCAGGCCCTGCACCAGCGCGTCGGTGAAGACGCGTAGCGAGGCCGCATCGGGATAGCGCTCGCTGGGCAGCTGGACCCGGAACACCTGGATGCCGTCGATCTCCAGCCCCGGATCCACCGCGAGCCGGGCCTGGAAGCTCCGGGTGAGGAGGCCGGCGCCCACCAGGAGCAGGAGCGCCAGCCCCACCTGGGTCACCACGAAGGCCTGCTGGGCCCGGCCGCGCCGACGGGTGGAGCCGCGCCCGCCGGAGCGGATCAACCCCGCCAGGTCCCACCGTGCGCTGGACACCGCCGGCGCCAACCCCGCCACCAGCCCCGCGGCCCCCACCACCGCCAGGGAGAAGGCGAACACCGACAGGCTCAGGGACGGCACGGCGAAGTCGGGCAGGACGCCGTCGGGGATCAGAGGGACCAGCGCGCGGATGCCCCACCACGCCAGGGCGAGGCCCGCCATGCCCCCCAGGGCGGCCAGCACCAGGCTCTCGGTGAGGAGCTGCCGCGCCACGCGGCCACCCTCGGCGCCCATGGCCCGCCGTACCGCCAGCTCCCGGGTGCGTCCGTGGGCACGGACCAGCAGGAGGTTGGCCACGTTGGCGGCGGCGATGACCAGGAGGAGCCCACCGGCTCCCAGGAGGATCCACAGGAGCCGACCCGTGGAGCCCAGGTAGCCGTCGCGGAAGCTCCGCACCCAGGCGAACCGGTCCTCGTGGGTGTCGGGGTGCTCCCGTTGCAGGTCGCCGGCGATGGCATCCATCTCCTCCTGCGCCCGCTCCACCGTAGCGCCGGGAGTCAGCCGCCCCACGACCTGGAGGAACCGGCTCCCCCGGCTCTCCAGGATGCGCCCCGAGGTCACCAGGGAGATCATGCCCATGGGCACCCACACGTCCACGTCGGCGGTGACGCTCCGGAAGCCCCGGGGCATGACGCCCAGCACGCTCACGGCGCGGTCGTTGAGCGTGAGGGTGCGGCCCACCACGTCGGGGTCGCCGCCGAAGCGGCGCTGCCAGAAGGGCCACGACAGCACCGCCACCGGATAGCCGTCCGGGGTGTCGTACTCCTCATCGGTGAACGTCCGCCCCAGCGCCGCCTCGCCGCCCATGAGCTCGAAGAAGCCCCGGCTCACCACCTCGGCGGAGATACGCTCGGCCTCTCCGCCCCCGCTGAGCGTCAGGTTGTTGAGGTCCACGCCCACCATGGGCGAGATGGTGCGCGACCGCTCGCGCCAATCCCGGAACTCGGGGACCGAGGCGTACCGCACGGCGCGCTGTCCGTCGGTGAGGTGGTACCCGTCCACGAACACCAGGCGGTCGGCGTCGGGGAACGGGAGCGCACGGAGAACCGCCGCGTCCAGGACGCTGAAGATGGCGGTGTTGCCCGCCACGGCCAGCGCCAGGGTCAGAGCCGCCACCACCGCGAAGCCCGGGTTCCGCCGAAAGGAGCGGCCCGCGTACCGGATGTCCTGAATCAGCGCTGTCATCATCGTCCTCATCCCCTCCCTCCGTGGGCGACGCCCCTGTCGCCTCATGCGCTCTTCGATGGCGTGGCGATCGCCGAATCGCTCCTCGGCCACCCGCCTCGCCTCCTCCGGGTCCATCCCCTGCCGCTGGAGCTCCTCCGCGCGCAGCTCCAGGTAGAGCTCGATCTCCTCACGGATCTCGGCGTCCCGGGAGCGGGTCGCCCCCGGCCGCAACGTCCGGCGGAACGGCCAGCGCGCCATGGTGTCCGGACCCCCGGCTACCGGCCGGACCCACCCAGGATGGCGGTCACAGCGCCCGAGTACTCGGCCCAACGCTCCGACTCGGCCTCCAGGTGGGCCACACCGCCCCGGGTGATCCGGTAGAACTTGGCGCGTCGTCCGGTCTCGGTGTGGCCCCATTCCGACTCCAGGAGGTCCTTCCCCTCGAGCCTGTGGAGCGCGGGGTACAGGGCCCCTTCCTCCACCGCGAGCACGCCGTCGCTCCCGTCGCGGATGGACTTGCCGATGGCGTAGCCGTGCAGCGGACCCGACGACAGCGTGCGCAGGATCAGGATGTCCAGCGTGCCGGTGAACAGATCGCTTCCACTCATGGCGCGTCTCCGGGGTGAACCGTCACGATACCTCAGTGAACCAGGTATAACCCCGAGACCCCTCAGTGGACAAGGGGTATGCGCAGAGGGAGCCTCAGAAGACGCCGAAGTGGCGGCACCCCTCCACCACACCGGCGGCGTAGGGGGCCTCTGCGAAGTGGATCCGGTCGACCAGCCCCCGGAGCTCCGCCTCTCGCCGCAAACCGTCGCGGAGATCGTCGCCGGCGTTGCCCACCACCACGGCCCGGACCCCGGACAGGATCGCCGCCCGGTCGTTGCCCGAGTCGCCGGCGAACACCACGTGATCCGGAACCAGGCCCGCGCGCTCCATGATGTGACGCACGGCCCGGTCCTTGGCCACGCCCCGGGGCAGGACGTCCAGGAGCCCCCTCCCACTGTGGACATCGCGGCTCACGATGAAGTCGGTGTCGGCGCCGGCGTCGTCGAGCGCCTCCCGCAACCCGTCGAGGAGGGGTTCCTTCACGGGCCACGGTGCGAAGAAGCTCGCCTTGAAGTCACCCTGCTGGCCCTGGGGCTGAGGCTCGAGCTCGTGAAAGGACGCAGTGGCCTCCCGTACACGTGCCATCTCCGTGCCCAGCGCCTGTGCCATGATACGCGCATATGCAGCGTCCGGAACGTATCGGTCGGGGCCGCGCTGGTAGAGCGCCGTGCCCACCTCGCACGCCAGGTATGCAGGCTCCGGGAGGCCCACCCGGCGGATACCCTCCATGGCATGGTCGAGGTGGCGCCCCGTGACGTACGCCAGGAGGAGTCCCTCGCGAAGACCGACCGCCGCGCGGAACTCCTCTACGCCACGATCGTGTCCCCCACCCTCTTCGAGGGGGATGACGGTTCCGTCGAGGTCACACGCCAGGAGGTCCGTGTACGCAGTGTAGTCGCTGTCATTCATGGATCGGGGTGGGCATGTGTGGGGGTCTTGCTTACGATCAGGGGAGTCCATCGGGAACGCCAGTGGGAGGGCGAGCCATGGTCCGAGAAGAAGGCAAGACCACATCGGAGGCGGCGGCACGAACACACCGACGCGGTGTCCGTGCCGTGGTGTTCGGCGAAGTGCTGTTCGATCACTTCCCTGACGAGTCCAAGGTCCTGGGCGGCGCGCCATTCAACGTGGCCTGGCATCTGTGCGGCTTCGGGGGCGATCCGTACCTGGTCACGCGGGTCGGCGAGGACGAGGAGGCCGGCGAGATCCTGGACCAGATGGAGTCCTGGGGCATGTCCACGAGCGGCGTGGGCATCGATCCCGACCATCCGACGGGAAGGGTGGTGGCCGACACCAGCGGCGGAGAGGTCTCGTACCAGATCGCGGAGAACCAGGCGTGGGACCACATCGACCCGGCGGCGACGCCTCGGCCCCTGCCGACGGAACGGGCCGGGCTCGTGTACCACGGCTCGCTGGCTCTCCGCAGCGAAGACTCGTGGAAGGCGCTGCGGCACGTGGTGGACCTCCTCGACGTGCCCACCTTCGTGGACCTGAACCTTCGGGCGCCCTGGTGGACCCGGGAGGCGGTGGACTGGTGCCTGGACACGGCGACCTGGGTCAAGCTCAACGCCGAGGAGCTGTCCCTGGTCACGGATCGGGACACCGTTGACCGGCAGGACTGCGTCGAAGCCGCCCGTGATCTCCGGGAAGAGCGCAGCATCCCCACCCTCATCGTCACGCGCGGCACCCGGGGCTCCCTCCTGGTCACCGAGGACGGCGAGGTCATCGAGGCGGAGGCACCCGAGGTGCAGGACCTGGTCGACACCGTGGGTGCGGGAGACGCGTTCAGCGCGGTGTTCTGCCACGGCATCCTCCAGGGCTGGGACCCCGAGGAGACGCTTCGCCGGGCCAGCGACTTCGCGGCGGAGGCGTGCCGCTTCCAGGGAGCCACCGCCACCGACCTCTCGGTGTACGAAGCCCACCTCCGGCGCTGGGCCGAGCTCCCCCGCCGTCTCGTGGGCGCGGATCTGGACGGAGGGCTCCACATCCTGTCGCTCAGCGTCCACGGCCTCGTCCGGGGGAAAGAGATCGAGCTGGGGCGGGACGCCGACACCGGAGGGCAGGTCTCCTACGTCGTGGACCAGGCCCGCGCCCTGGCTGCCCACCCCGACGTGGCGCGGGTGGACCTGGTCACCCGCCTGGTGGAGGACAGCCGTGTCGACGACTCCTACGCCGAGCCCCGGGAGGACCTGGGCAACGGCGCGCGTATCGTCCGGCTCCCCTTCGGCCCGCGTCGCTATCTCCACAAGGAGAGCCTCTGGCCGTACCTGGACACCCTCCTGGACCAGCTCATCCGATACGTCCGAAGCGAAGGACGGCTCCCGGACGTCGTCCACAGCCACTACGCAGACGCGGGCTACGTGGGTGCGCAGCTGGCCAAGCTCCTGGGGGTGCCGTTCGTCTTCACCGGCCACTCCCTGGGACGCGTGAAAAGGGAGCGCCTCCTGGCCGACGGGGCCGACCTCGAGACGTTGGAGGAGCGGTATCATATCAGCCGGCGCATCGAGGCCGAAGAGCAGGCCCTGGAGAACGCGGCACTGGTCATCACCTCCACGTCCCAGGAGGTACACCAGCAATACGAGGGCTACGACCACTACGAGCCTCAGCGCATGGAGGTCATCCCGCCGGGCGTGGACCTCACGCGCTTCTCGCCGCCCTCCCGCTTCTGGCCCACGCCTTCCATCGCCGCCGATATCCACCGCTTCCTCCGTGACCCGGACCTGCCCATGATCCTGGCGCTGGCCCGGGCCGACGACCGGAAGAACTTCCAGGGGCTCCTCGAGGCCTACGCCACCACGCCCGGCTTGCGGGAGACGGCGAATCTGGTCCTGGTGGCGGGCAACAGGGAGGAGATCCGGGCGATGGATCCGGCGCCGCGCCGGGTGCTCACCGACATCCTGCTCCTGGTCGATCGCCACGACCTCTACGGACACGTGGCGTATCCCAAGCACCACGGGCCCGACGATGTGCCCGACCTCTACCGGCTGGCCGCCCAGAGCCGCGGGCTCTTCGTGAACCCCGCCCTCACCGAGCCCTTCGGTCTGACCCTCATCGAGGCAGCCTCCTGCGGCCTTCCGGTGGTCGCCACCAACGACGGAGGGCCCCAGGAGATCCTGGAGCGGCTGGAGCACGGCATCCTGGCAGACCCCCTCGACCCGGCGGCGCTGGGGCGAGCCCTCCTCGACGCCCTCCAGGACCGCCGCCGCTGGGCGCGGTGGTCCAAGAGCGGCGTGGCCCGGGTGCACCGGCACTTCTCCTGGCAGAGTCACGCCCGGCGCTACGTGCGCGAGGTGGGCAGCCTCCTGCGGGGCGTGCGGCCCGCCCAGCCCGTGACGACCTCGAGCCGCCTCACCGCCGCCGACCGAATGGTGGTCACCGACGTGGACAACACCCTCACCGGGGACGACGAGGCGCTGCACGAGCTTCGGGCGCGCCTCGAGGAGGCCGAAGGGCGTGTCGCTTTCGGGATCGCCACGGGGCGCAGCCTGGAGCAGGCTCTGGAGCTGGTGGAGGAGATGAACATCGTGCGGCCCGACGCCCTCATCACCGCCTCGGGCTCCGAGCTGCACTACGGGCCCCGGCTCGTGGAGGATCGCTCCTGGGAACGGCAGATCCGGTACCGGTGGGAGCCCCGCAAGGTGATGCGCGAGATGGAGGACGTGCCGGGCCTCCGCAGAGGCGTCGACGCCGACCAGACCCGCTACCGGCTACGCTACGAGATCGACTCCGACGAAGCATTCGACGTGTCCGCCCTGCGCGCCCGGCTCCGGAGCGCGGGGGTCCACGCCACGCTCATCGTCGACCATGGCCGTCATCTGGACGTCGTTCCGGTGCGAGCCTCGCCCGGCCTCGCCATCCGCTTCTTCTGCTTCAAGTGGAACGTCCCCCCGGAGCGGGTGCTCGTGGCCGGGGACTCGGGCAACGACAAGGACATGCTCTCGGGCGAGACGTTGGGCGTGGTCGTGGGCAACCACACGTCCGAGCTCGATGAGCTCCGGGAGCACCCCCGGGTCTACTTTGCAGAAGGTGAGCACGCCTGGGGCGTCGTGGAGGGGCTGGACCACTACGACTTTCTCGGGCAGATCCGCATTCCCGAGGAAGAGCCTGCATGATCAAACCCCTCCCCGCTCTGCTGCGCAGCCATCGAGAGCCCGCCTACGTCTTCTTCCGGCACCTCATCGCCCTGGACCGGCGGTTCCTGGGCTGGTCGGATCTGGTCCACGCCTTCGAGTCGTTCGTGGACACGCCGGCGGGCGCGGCGCTGGCCGACTCGGATCTGCTGAGGATCCTCCGCCGGACGCAGCAGGCCGTGGTCGTGGAGCCCCTCCTCTACCTGGCCGTCCGCGAACGCGTCGCCCGCTGGCGCTACATCGAGATCCACACCCACGAGATGAAGGTCCGCGAGATCGAGGCGGCGGAGTACCTGGACGCCAAGGAGCGCATGGTGCTGCGGCGCCCCTGGGACGAGCGCTACGTGCTGGAGGTGGATCTGAGCCCCTTCGAGCGCGGCTTTCCCAAGATCTCGGATCCGGCGGACATCGGCCGCGGCTCCGAGTTCCTCAACCGGCATCTGTCGCGCCGCCTGTGGGCACTGGGACCCGACGGCCCCAGGCACCTCTTCGACTTCCTCCGGAGCCACCATGCCAACGGCCACCCACCCATGGTGGGCGACGTGATCGGAGATGCCGACGAGCTTGGCCGGGCCCTGGAGGAGGCGGTGACGCTCCTGTCCGAGGTGGAGGACGAGGGCGACGGGTGGATCCGTGAGCTGAGCCGCCTCGGGTTCGGTCCGGGGTGGGGGCGCAAGCCCGGACGGGCCCTCGACACCATGATCCTCCTCCGCAGGGTGCTCAACGACCCGGACCCCGAGGAGCTCGCGACCTTCCTGGAGAGGATCCCCATGATCTTCTCCATCGTCATCGTGTCTCCCCACGGCTACTTCGGTCAGGCCAACGTCCTGGGGAAGCCCGACACCGGCGGCCAGGTCGTCTACATCCTGGATCAGGTGCGCGCGCTGGAGCAGTCCATGCGCGATTCCATCTACGAGCAGGGCCTCGACGTGCGGCCGCGCATCACGGTCATCACCCGCCTCATCCCCGAGGCCGAGGACACGAGCTGCAACCAGCGGGTCGAGCGCATCCTGGGCACCCGGAACGCCCGGATCCTGCGCATCCCCTTCCGGGACGCGCACGGGGAGATCGTCCGCGAATGGACGTCCCGCTTCGAGATCTGGCCGTACCTGGAGCGGTTCGCCGTGGACGCGGAGCGGGAGATCCTCGCAGAGCTGGGCCACCGGCCGGACATGGTGGTGGGCAACTACTCCGACGGGAATCTGGTAGCCAGCATCCTGGCTCATCGCCTGGGCGTGACCCAGTGCACCATCGCCCACGCGCTGGAAAAGACCAAGTACCGCAACTCGGACCTGCGGTGGAAGAAGCTGGACGACGAGTACCACTTCGCGTGTCAGTTCACGGCGGACCTGATCTCCATGAACACCGCCGACTTCATCATCTCCAGCACGTACCAGGAGATCGCCGGCACCGACGAGAGCATCGGGCAGTACGAGAGCTACCAGTCCTTCACCCTGCCGGGGCTTTACCGCGTGGTGAAGGGCATCGATTGCTTCGATCCCAAGTTCAACGTGGTCTCACCAGGCGCCGATCCGGACGTCTTCTTCCCCTACACCCAGGACGAGCGCAGGCTCGATGAGCTCAAGGAGGAGATCACCGAGATGGTCTTCGGGGACGCTCCCTGCGCCCACCGTGGCGCCTTCGCCGATCCGGAAAAGCCTCTCCTCTTCGCCATGTCCCGCCTGGACCCCATCAAGAATGCCACGGGTCTCCTGGAGTGGTACGCGGCATCGGAGGAGCTCCAGGAGGAGGCCAACCTGCTCCTGGTGGGCGGCACCCTGGATCCCGACGCGTCCACGGACCGGGACGAGCGCCGCGAAGTGGAGCGCACCCACCAGCTCCTGGACGAGAACGGACTCGCGTCCCGGGTGCGTTGGCTCGAGATGCAGACCGACAAGAACAAGGTCGGCGGACTCTACCGCCTGGTGGCCGACACCCGCGGGGCCTTCGTCCAGCCGGCCCTCTTCGAGGCCTTCGGGCTCACGGTCGTGGAGGCCATGAGCTCGGGCCTTCCCGTCTTCGCCACACGCTACGGCGGACCCCTGGAGATCATCGAGGACGGCGTGTCGGGATTCCACATCGATCCCACGGCGGGAGACGAGGCGGCAGGCGTCATGGCGGGGTTCCTGCAGCGCTGCCAGGAGGATCCCGGCGAGTGGACCCGGATCTCCGAGGGCGCCATGGCACGGGTCGAGGAGCGCTACACGTGGCGGCGGTACGCCCACCGGCTCCTCCGCTTCTCCAAGATCTACGGGTTCTGGAGGCACATCTCGTCGTTGGAGCGCGAGGAGACCCGCCGCTACCTGGAGATGTTCTACGGCCTCATGTACCGGCCACTGGCGAAGCAGGTGGCCAGGGCGCCCAGGAAACGGGAGCGGCGGGCGGCGGACTGAGCCGCCGACCGCCGCGGCACGCACGGACAGGAGGGGTCCGGGGGGCGACCGGAACCGGCTGCCCGGGCGGGAACGCCCCGCACCGGGCTACCGTCCGGTGACGTGTGTCAGGTGGACTGGGGCTCGAGCACGGCCAGCAGGCGCCGGCCCTCGATCCTCTTGGAGACGTGCTCGACCCGAGCCAGGTCGGACGTGGCCTCGAGCATCTTCTCGAGCGTGGCGACGCCGACCTCGGGCCTGCGGAGCTCGCGACCACGGTAGCGCATGACGACACGCACTACGTTCCCGGCCTTCAGGAACTTCCGGGCGCGCTTCAGCTTGGTCTCGAAGTCGTGGTCGTCGGTGCGCGGCCGGAGCTGGACCTCCTTCACCTCGGTCTGGTGCTGGTGCTTCCGCGCTTCCCGCTTCTTCTTCTGCTGCTCGTAGCGGTACTTCCCCCAGTCCATGAGCCGGACCACAGGGGGACGCGCGTCGGCGGCCACCTCGACCAGGTCGAGCTCCTTCTCCTGGGCGGTCTCGCGGGCTTCACTGAGGGATACGACACCGAGCTGCTCGCCGTCGGCATCGATGAGTCGGATGGGGCTGATGCGGATCTGGTCGTTGACGCGTGGATCGGAAATGTTGCTGCTCCGGTGAGGTTGGACGAGGGGCGGCGCATCGCGCCGCCTATGACGCCGATACAGAGACAGACACGAGATCGAGCCACTTGTTCCACGGCGGCGGTGGACGAGATTCCACCAGGTGTCCGGCCGGCGTCGTGGCACGCCGCTCCGTTCTCCCCAACCCGGCGACATCCCGTGCGCACCCCCGACAACTACATCGCGGAGCACCTTCCCCGCTTCTTCGACGACTTCGCTGAGCTCATCTCCATCCCCTCGGTTTCCACGGATCCGGCCCACGCGGAGGACGTGCGCCGGGCCGCCGAATGGGTCCGACGGCGCATGGAGGAGGCGGGTCTCGCGGCGGAGATCCACCCCACCGAGGGCCACCCCCTGGTGGTGGGGCGCCATCACGCCGGTGAGGACGCGCCCACCCTGCTGGTCTACGCCCACTACGACGTCCAGCCGCCCGATCCACTGGACGAATGGCGGTCGCCCCCCTTCCAGCTCACCCGGGAGGGTGACGACTTCGTGGCGCGGGGCGCCGCCGACGACAAGGCGCAGGTGATCCTGCAGATCGCCGCCGCCGAGGCGGCACTCCGGACCACCGGGCTCCCGGTGAACCTCATCCTCCTGTTCGAGGGAGAGGAGGAAGTGGGCTCGACGCACCTCACGCCCTGGGTGGCCGCCCACCGCGACGATCTCCGCGCGGACCACGCCATCATCGGCGACTCCATGATGTTCGCCCCCGGGCGGCCCTCCCTCATCTTCGGCACGCGAGGGATGGCGTACGTGGAGATCGAGGTCCGCACCGGGACCCACGACCTCCATTCGGGCCAATACGGGGGAGCCGTGCCCAACCCAGCGCACGTGCTGGCCCGCATCATCGCCTCCTTCCATGACGACGCCGGCCGGGTGGCGGTCGAGGGCTTCTACGACGACGTGGAGGACGTTCCCGACGAGCTTCGCCGGGCGTGGGCCGAGCTGGGCTATGACGAGGATGCCTTCCAGCGCTCCGCCGGGGGTGCGTCCCTGACCGGCGAGCCCGGCTATTCCACCCCCGAGCGCCTGTGGATCCGGCCGTGCCTGGACGTGAACGGGATCGTGGGCGGGTACACGGGCCCCGGCAAGAAGACCGTGCTCCCCTCCAGGGCGACGGCCAAGGTGAGTTGCCGGCTGGTGCCGGCCCAGGATCCGGTACGCATCACCC
>JASFRY010000030.1:0-16152 GCA_050114675.1 Gemmatimonadota bacterium
GACGAAGATCTCCCCGAGCGTGCCCGCGTCGCCGTCGTCGGCCCACGGATTGTCGGCAGGGACCCCGTACCGCCCGTTGCCGCCGTCCGAGCCCAGGGGGTCGATCCGGAGGATCTTGCCGAAAGGCGAGGAGAGATCCTGGGCCATCCCGAACGGGTCTCCGCCGCTGCCACCGTCGGCGACGCCCACGTAGAGCATGCCGTAGTCCGCGTCATCGGGCGAAGACGCCACGGGGCTGAAGGCGATCATGCCCCCGTTGTGGTTCCCGAAGGGCTGCTCCAGGCGCAAGATCTCCCGGGGCGGTCCGCCGTCGTACGTAGCCGCGCCGGCCGATGCCGCCGTCCACTCCAGGAGGACGGTGTCGTGGGTGTCGTTTCCTCCTCCCGGAGTGAAGTCCGGGCGGGGCTCGGTGTTCCGCGTGTCGGCCCAGGTGTAGAGCTTGCCGTAGCCCGGTGTGCCCGTCTCGGCGAACTGGGGGTGCAGGGCGAAGCTCTGGAACCCGCGCTCCCGGCCCGAGTCCTCGACGGGGAAGCCCCACCGGGGATCGTCGATGTCCAGGTAGGGCGTTACGGTTCCGTCGTAGGTCACCGCGTGGAGGGGACCGCGCATGTCGTTGACGAAGAAGCGGCCCGTCCCCGGCTCGTCCACCATGAGCATGGGGCGCGGCGCCTCACCGTCGCTTTCTGGGATCACTGCGAATGCGTCGAACCCCACCACGATGAGGCCCTGCTCTGCTTCGATGGGCTCGACGAAGGGGGACGAGACCGTCTGGCAAGCGACCGGCGGGGCGAGGAGCACGGCGGCGAGAGCGGGCAGCATGCGCTGCGAGGCCATGGACGTATCCTGAAAACGGGCAGCGAGGAGCGCCCACGGGGCGCACCCGGATCGGCCTGCAAGATCCGGGGGGCAGCGCGGGCTGGCAAGCCGGCCAAGCCGCGCCGCCGGCGAGCGTGGCGGCGGTATTCCCTTGAACGGCGCCTTGGCGGAGTTTTCGTGCACGATCCAACGTCCACTCTGCACAGAACGCGACCATGAATATCGGCCTCGTGGGATTCGCCGGTTCGGGCAAGACCACCGTGTTCAACACCATGACGGGACTCGACGTCCCGGTGACCTTCGGAGGCGAGGTGCGCCTGGGCACGGTGCGCGTGCCCGACGAGCGCATCGACAAGCTTTCGGCCGTCTTCTCGCCCAAGAAGACCACGTACGCCGAGATGAGCTTCTGCGACATCCCCGGCGAGCACGGCGCCGAGAAGAAGGGACTGTCGCCCCGCGCCCTCCAGCAGATCCGTGACCAGGAGGCCCTCTGCCTGGTGCTCCGCGATTTCGCCAACCCGGCGCTCGAGGGCGACGCCGATCCGGCCGGGGACCTGGAGGCCTTCCACGCCGAGTGCGTGTTCGCCGACCTGGAGATCGTGGAGCGTCGCCTGGAGCGGGCGAAGAAGGAGCGTGCCGACGCCGGCGAGATCGCCGCCTTCGAGAAGGCGAAGGAGACGCTGGAGACCGAGCGCCCCCTGCGCTCCCTCTCTCCGGAAGAGCTGAGCCGGGACTACCTCAGAGGCTACGGGCTGCTCACGGACCGGGCGCTTCTGGTGGCCCTGAACCGCGCCGAGGACCGGGCCGCCGACCCCATGCCCGCCGACGTGGAGGCCCGGCTCGAGGCGCTGGGCGCGGCCGGGCTGGTCCTCTCGGCGGCGGTGGAGGCGGAGATCGCCACCCTGGAGCCGGAGGACCAGCATGCCTTCCTGTCCGACCTGGGGCTCTCCGAGTCGGCGCTGGCCCGCTTCATCCGCACGGCGTACGGGCTCCTGGACCTCATCTCCTACTTCACCGTGGGCACAGACGAGGTGCGGGCCTGGACCATCCGGCGGGGTACCCGGGCGCGCCAGGCGGCGGGGAAGATCCACTCGGACCTGGAGCGGGGCTTCATACGGGCCGAGGTCATCCCCTACGAGACCTTCATGGCGTACGGGTCGGAGCACGCCGTGAAGGAGGCGGGGCTCCTTCAGATCGAAGGCAAGGACTACGTGGTGAGCGACGGCGACATCATGCACGTGCGCTTCAACGTGTAGCGGCAAGATGCCGGCCAGGCTGCGCACCCTCGTCGCGGCGGCGGCGGGGTCCGGCCGACATGCCCGGCCTCACATGATGGGCGCAAGCTCCGTCTCGGTGAGGTGCTTCCGCTGCGGAAGGAACCAGAGGAGGCAGAGGGCGCAGAACGCCAGCGCGCCCATCGTCGGCACCCCTCCGATCCGTCCGGTCCCGCCCAGGACCGCCACCGCCGCCGCCAGCACCGTCAGGCGTGCCGTCTCCATGGGCCCGGCCCAGCGCGCCATCTCGAACACGCCGCCCACGCCCGCCAGGGAGATGGTCACGTAGAAGCCGCCGGCCCAGAGGTAGGCCGCGGGGAGAGCGGCGGCGTTGAACAGGAGGACGACCGCCGCTGCCAGGGCGACGCCGAACTGCAGAAAGCCGTACCACGCCAGGGCCGGGGGGACCGGAGGATCGAACTCCCGGAACGTGGCCCGGTCGACCTCCACGGACCGCACCCGTCCACCGTCCTCCTCGGGGCGCCACCCGGGCGGTCCGAAGACGTACATCCAGCGCTCCCTCCAGGAGCGCGCCCGAGCCACCCTTCGGGCGATGTCCCAGAAGACATGGAGGTTGGCCCACAGGGGGTTCCAGGAGCGGAGCGGTGAGGTGATCCCGTACACCGGCTCCTCCTCCTCGGGCTGGAAGGTCCCGAACAGGCGATCCCACACGATGAAGACGCCGGCGTAGTTCCGGTCCTGGTAGCGCGGGTTGACCCCGTGGTGCACCCGGTGGTGGGAAGGCGTGTTCAGGATCCACTCGGTCCAACGGCCCATGGATCCCACCGCCCGCGTATGGATCCAGAACTGGTACACCAGGTTCAGCGAGTAGCAGGTGACGAACATCTCCCACGGCACGCCCAGAAAGGCCAGCGGCGTGTAGAAGACCCAGGTGAAGAGCCCGTGCAGCGAGCTCTGCCGGAGCGCCACCGCCAGGTTGTACTCCTCGCTGGAATGGTGCACCACGTGGCCTGCCCACAGCACGTTGATCTCGTGGCTGAGGCGGTGGCTCCAGTAGTACGCCAGGTCCACCAGGGTGAAGACGGCCGCCCAGGAGAGGAGCCGGGGCACGTCGATGTCGAAGCCGGGCCACCCACCCCCGGCCACGAAGGGGTTTCCCCTGGGCCAGGCCGGCAGCGCGGTCCACGCCTGGACGGGCCACCGCTGGCTGATGACCACGAAGATGCCCACGCTGAGGAACCTGGTCGCCAGTCCGGAGAGCTGGCTCAGGATCCCGCAGCTCAGGTCGGCGATGGAATCGTTGAACCGGTGGAGTCTCCGCCCCGTCCACCACTGGACGGCCACCTCGGCGCCCATGAAGAGGAAGAAGAACGGGATGGAGTAGAGGATGACGGACACGGGTCGCGTCAGCGCCCCTTCGCGGCGGGGCCCCGCCGTGGCAACGCGGGCACCAGGGTGGCCTTCCGGGTGTCGTCGCGCACCTCGAACAGCCGCCAGCGCTTGGTGCTGGCACCGGTGATGTCGTCGGTGACCGTGATGGTCAGCCGGTAGCGGCCCGTGCTGAGGGAAGCGTCCACTCGGCGGATCTCGGCCACGGTCCCGTCGGGGCGCGGATTGGACTGACCGGAGAAGCGCGTGCGGACCTTCCGGCTCTCCATCACCTCCTCACGGCCCTCCCGGTCGGTGGGCTCCACCGTGATCTCCGTGGAGTAGGGATGTCCGAGGGGAAGGTTGTAGACCTCGTAGTACAGGTCGAATGCGCCCTCGGGAAAGAGGCTGGTGGGCAGGAGCGCGAGCCGCACGCCGCCGCGTCGGAGACCCGTCTGCTCGTCGGGCACCCCCAACGCGATATCGCTGAGCATGAGCTCGTCCCCGCTGTAGTCCGGCACGGGGAAGGGCGACGTGTAGAGCTGGCCGATCCCCGGCGTGGTCTCGTCGTTCATGATCACGCGCTGGAGCGTGTTCAGGGACGGCGGCGCCTGGAGCTGGACGTGCGTGTAGAGGAGGTGGTCGCCCTCCAGCCCTCGGGGACGCTGCACGAACACCGTGTCGTCGGTCCGGTAGACCGTGCGCAGCGCGGTGTCGGCGAGCACCAGGGACACGTCGAAGCGATAGCGGATCCCGTCGTCGGCACGCTCCTTCTCCAACCGCCCGGCGGGAATGGCGAAGGCCGCCACCACGGCGGTCTTCCCTCCGGTGCCCCGGAACGTGTAGAGGTCGTAGAAGAACGGGAGGGGACGGCGGGGCAGGACGAGGCTCGACGGCCTGGCGGACGCTGGCGGGCCTACGGCCGAAGTGGCCGCCAGAAGGCACAGAAGGGTTGCGAGACCTCGAACCATGCGGAGAGGCTCCGAAGGTGGTTCACGCCGGATGCTGCTGATACCGGAAGGCCTCGTGCCGCGTTCCTCCGGCGCGCCGACGCGCCACACTGCGTCGCCTCCGTCGGGCCCGCTCGGCGTCAGGCCCGGGGCTCCTCCCTCAGTACCTCACGCCACCGACGTTCTCACGATCCGCGTAGGCCCGGCTCGACCGTGCCATCCGCGTGATGAGCACGCCGAGACGACGTGCGAGAGGATCCATGCCCCGGCGGAGCTGATAGCCGAGGGCGCGCCCGGTGAAGGAAGAGGCACAGCACTTCCTCCACGCGGCCTGCAGCCCGGGTACGCCGTGGACGTCCAGGTAGGATTCGTACTGCCCCGTGAAGCTGGGCATCGCCGGGGTGTCGGGCACTACGGAGGCGTGCACGGCCACCTCCGCGTCTCCCTCGGAGATGTGCAGGAGGTGCTTGAATCCTTCCCCGAGGGCACGGGCCACGGGCTCGGGCACGGGTGAGGCCAGGACCAGGGCGCGGGCGAGCGCCGCGCGCATGTGGAGGTCGAGCTGATCCTCGGGATTTGCCTCGTCGAGCACCTGCTCGAGGGCCTGGCGGAGCGTGGTGTTGTGGAAGGCGACGGGGCACACGGCACGCAGCTCGGCGCCCACCAGGTCCCACGCGCCTCCGTTCACGGCGGTGTCCAGGAGGCAGTCCCAACCGTCCACGGTGATCACGAACCCTTCGGGATGGTCGGTCCCGGGCCCGCGCAGGGCGCTGTACATCTCGCCGAGGGCGGCCGCCCGGCCGCCGACGCGCGCGGCGTCGGACGCGCGCACGTCCTCGAGCCACTCCAGGAGAGGACGGGACGGGTGGGGGCCATGGGCTCGACCGATCATCCGGTCGGCAGGCTGGCCGGGAAGCATGGCGTCAGCGGCTTCGGTCCAACGGATCACGGGGGGCATCCTCTGATGCGAGATCGGGACATATGTCGCGCCGGTGCCACAAGGCTCCCGGTAGCTGGCGGATCACCCACGCCCCAACCTGGAAGGCGTTCCCGGGGAAAGCCTTGCCCGGCGTGGAGGGCGTGGGCGATCCATGTGTTCTTTCTTCTGCCCCTCGGGAGGCATGATCCGTGCCCCGCTTCGTTATCTGAAGAGCTCCCCGGTGGATCGGCGGCCGTGACGCTGCCGCCCGCCCCCTCCCAACCTCGGGCGCGTCGCAGCCGTCCAAGAGGGGAAAGGGGCCGGGGCGTGCCCCAATCACGGACTGGGTCGGGGTACGGGTCATGCACGGCTTCCTGCAGGATGCGCGGTATGCGTTCCGGGCGCTCCGCCGCGAGCGCTCGTTCTTCGTCTTCGCGGCGCTCATCATCGGCCTGGGGGTGGGGGCCAACACCGCGGTCTTCAGCGTCATGAGCCCGCTCCTTCTGAGGCCCCTCCCCTTCCACGACCCGGATCGCCTGGTGTGGGTGGCCCACCGGGCCTCGGGCGGCATGTCGTCGGTGACGTCGCGCACCTCCAACCTCCGGGACTACCGGGCCCTGAACCGGTCCTTCGACGGCCTCACCGGCTATTTCGCCTTCTACGACTACGAGAACTTCTACCTCACCGGCGACGGTGACCCCGAACGGCTGGTGGGGGTGGGGGTGGCCCGGGACTTCCTGGAGGTTCTGGGCGTCACGCCCCTCCTGGGGCGCAACTTCGTGGAAGAGGAGGCCGTGTGGGACGGCCGTCCGGCCGTGATCCTCACGTGGGGCCTCTGGATGCGCCGCTTCGGCGGCGATCCCGGGGTCGTGGGCCGGACCCTCACCATCAACGACACCCCTACCGAGGTCGTGGGGGTGCTGCCCAGCACCTTCGACTTCACGTCCACCTTCGTGCCCGGCTCCCGGGTGGACTTCCTGCGCCCCTTTCCCATCGGCGACGAGACGGACCGGTGGGGCAACACCATGGCCATGATCGGACGCCTGCGTCCCGGTGCCACGATGGAGAGCGCCCAGGAGGACGTGGACCGCATGTCGCGCCAGCTCTCCGAGGCGGATCCGGACCGCTGGGGGCTGGGCGCCGTGGTGACGCCCCTCCATGAGCACATCGCCGGAGGTGTGCGGACGGCCCTCCTCCTCTTGGCGGCGGCGGCGGGCGTGGTTCTCCTGGTGGCTTGCCTCAACCTCTCCAACCTCCTGCTGGCCCGGGGACGGGCGCGAGGCAAGGAGATGGCGGTGCGGAGCGCGCTGGGCGCCGACCGGGGCCAGCTCGTTCGCCAGCTGACCCTGGAGAGCGTGATCCTGGCGCTGGCGGGCGGCGCCGTGGGTGTCGCCCTGGCCTTCGCCGTCACCGGCGTCGTGGCCGGGACCACGGCGGTGGAGATCCCCATGCTCAGCGCCGTGCGGATCGATGGCCGGGTGCTCCTCTTCTCATTGGCCGTCGCCGTGGGGGCCGGGCTCCTCATGGGGGTGGTGCCGGCCTTCCAGGTGGCGCGCTCCGGCGAAGCCGCCGCTCTGAGCGAGTCGGTCCGCGGGACCAGCACCGGGAAGCGGGGGGCCCACGCCCGGGAGGTCCTGGTGGTGGCCGAAGTGGCCCTGGCGCTCATGCTGCTGGTGGGCGGCGGGCTCCTCATGAGGAGCTTCGTCAACGTCCTGGACGTGGACCTGGGCTTCCGGCCCGACGGCGCCACGGCGTGGCGCGTGGACACCAACCGGAGGTTCGCGACACGCACCGAGCGCGCCGCCTTCTACGACGACCTGGTGGCCCGGGTGGAGGCCGTCCCGGGGGTCGAGGCTGCGGGTCTCACGGATACGACGCCGCTGGGACGGAACCGGAGCTGGGGCGTGGCCGTGGAGGGGGAGGTGTACGAGGAAGGCCAGCAGCCCGGGGGCTACCCCCGCATCGTGGACGCCGGGTACACCGACGTGATGGGAATCCCCCTGTTGTCGGGGCGCACCTTCTCCCCCGACGACCAGGAGGGCACCACGCGGGTCATGCTCCTGAACCAGTCCGCGGTGGCGCGCATGTTCCCCGACGGGCGGCCCTTGGGACGGCGCATCCGGGTCGGGGGCGGGGATCCGTGGGAAGTGGTGGGCGTCGTGGGCAACGTGCGGCACCTCTCCCTGGAGCAGGGCGCGCCCCCCGAGATGTACTTCCCCTACACGCAGATGTGGGACATGTCGGCCGTGGAGATGGTGGTGCGCTCCTCGCTCCCCGCCGAGGCGGTGGCGCCCGGCGTGCGCGCGGCCATCCGCGCCGTGGATCCCACCATCCCCACCGACGACTACCGCTCCCTGCGCTCCGTGGTGGACCAGGCGTCGTCGCCACGGCGCTTCGTGCTGGCGCTCCTGGGGGCCTTCGCGGCCACGGGATTGCTCCTGGCGGCGCTGGGCATCTACGCCGTGCTGTCCTACACGGTGGGGCAGAGGACGTCGGAGATCGGGATCCGCATGGCCCTGGGTGCGTCCGCCGCGGGGGTCCGTCGCGGTGTGGTGGGACGGACCCTGGCGCTGGCGGGCACCGGCGTGGTGCTGGGCCTGGGGCTCTCCTGGGTCCTCTCCCACCTCATGGCGTCCCTCCTCTTCGGGGTGTCGGCCAGCGACCCCGCGACGTTCGCCGCGGTGTCGGCGGGACTCATGGCCGTGGCGTTTCTGGCGGGCTTCCTGCCGGCGCACCGGGCATCGCGGGTCGACCCCGTCCGGGCGCTCCAGTCGGGCTGAGAGGCCGGGCTACAGCGTGGGGAGCAGCGTCCTCATGAGGACGAGGCCGATGTCCAGGTGGTGTCCGTTGTCCTCGTTGCCCCCGGTGGTCACCACCGTCAGGTCCAGCCGGGGGAAGACGATGACGAACTGGCTTCCCCACCCGTTGGCCACGATCACGGGCTCGGACCCGTGGCCCGTGGCAAGCTCGCCGGTCCACCACAGGTCGCCATAGCCGCTCAGGGGCATGCCGGTCTGGAAGCGGGTCCGCGTGAGGGCATCGATCCACTTCGCGCCGATGACCTGTCGGCCGTTCCAGCGCCCGCTGTCGGCCACCAGAACCCCGATCTTGGCCAGGTCCCGGGAGCGGAGCCGGAGGCTGCCGTCCATGAGGTTGTAGCCGCCTTCCTTGCCGTAGTCCCAGTTCCACGCACGGATGTCCAGCGGCGTGAAGAGGGCGTCGCGGGCGAAGTCCTCGGCGTGCCGTCCCGTGGCCTGGAAGATCACCCCGGCCAGCAGGTTCACGTTGGCGTTCACGTAGCGCCACCGGGTGCCCGGGGGATCGGCGACCCGGCGGGACAGGACACGCCGGAAGAATGCCTCCCCCGTGCCGTGAACGCTCTCCGCCTCTTCCGTTGACCAGTCCAGCCCCATGGACATGCTCAGGACGTGGCGGAGCTTCATGTCCCGCCAGCCGGGGGAGGGGGGCTCGGGAGCGTCCGGGAAGAAGCCGAGAAGCGGGGCGTCGAGGTCTTCGATGAGGCCCTGGTCCAGGGCGGCCCCCACCAGGAGGGCGGAGACGCTCTTGGTGGACGATGCCAGGCGGTGGAGGTCCTGGGGACCGTACCCGTGGAAGTACTCGTCCAGCACCAGCTTGCCGTTTCGAACCACGAGGAGCGAGTGGAGGAGCCCGGCGTCACCGGCGGCCACGGCGCGCACCAGAGACTCGAGGGCGGCACGGTCCAGCCCCACCTCCTCGGGCGCGGCCACCGCCCACCCGTCGTCGATCGGGGTGGGCGGCGCGTAGGCGTAGGCGGCGGTATCGCCGCGGGCCGCGAAGCCCGGGATCTCCGACGGATCGGTCCACCGGAGCTCCATGTCCGGGCCCGGGTCGTCGCCGTAGCGCAGGGCGCCCCGGACCCGACCCCCGTCCACCTCACCCTGGTACGTGGTGTGGGTGGGGCCCATGTACATCTCCAGCTCCGGAGCGCGGTAGCTGGCGCGGGTGATGGTGACCTGGGAGGTCATCTTGCCGCCGCTCACGACGTAGACGACGCCGGCGAGGGAGTCGGGGGGCGTCCCCTCCAGGTCGAAGAGGAACTGGTCGTTCCCGGCCTTGGCCAACCAGACGCCCTGCGTGACGTCGTGGGGCGCCGGGCTCTCGCCCGGGCCACAGGACGCCAGCATCCCCGTCGTCCCCAGGGCGAGGAGCACGGCCGTGGATGCCGCGAGACGGCGACGACGCCCGCGCCGGAGCAGGAGCCAGGCCGCACCCGAGACGACGAGGAGCCCTCCGCCCCATAGCGTTGGGACGAAGCTCCCGGCGAAGCCCTCGGCCACGACGTGGGGGGACAGCGCCTCGGCCGCGACCACCGTGGTGAGGATGCGGTATAGGGCCGAGCACTGGCCCAGGAAGCCCAGCACCGCTGCGGTGAAGCCCCAGAAAAGGATGGCCCCCCTGCGCGCCGCTCCGTCGTCGCCGCCCGAGGCCTTCCTCGAGTCCAGGACGGCGCCGACCATGGACGCCACGATCACCACGGTGAGGACCCCCAGAGGGGCGGCCCAGGGGCCGGCGTATCCGATCAGCCGAGACATGACTCTCTCTCCTCGAGGCTACGGACCCTGCGGGGAGCCTGATCCCGCGAGGACGGCCTTCGCCTCGTGTTCTTCGATGTTCACGACCTTGCCGAGCAGGAGGAACCACAGAAGTCCGCACACCAGGGCCAGGCTCAGAGCCATGACCAGGAGCGCCAGGGAGCCCAGGAGCCATTCCATGGTGAGGGGGCCGGCGCGCGCTGCCTCGCGTCCCACGGCTCGGACGGCGATGATGCCGGTGAGGCTCAGCCCCGAGAACGCGAGGAAGGGCTGGACCACGGTGAGGGTCAGGAGCGCGTCGAGGCCGGTGCGCAGGCTCCGGGGCCTGTGGTCGCGCACCACCAGGAGGATCCACGCCTTCCACCCCGCCACGCCCAAGGCGGCCACGGCAGCGCACGCCACCGGCACGAGCCACGGACCTGCCGCCCGGGCCATGGGCAGCGCGTGGAGCGCCGCGCCGCTGAGCGCCACGCCGCCCAGCACCAGAAGCGCCAGGAGCGGTCGGGTCCAGGATGGGCCCATACGGTGTGCCAGGCCTTCGACGAGTCGCCGCGCCCATCCGCCGTGGACGCGGGCCAGCGCCTCCAGAGCCTCGTCGGACAGGTCCACCTGGGCCAGGGCCTCCCGCACCGCCTCGTCCTCGGAGAGCCCCCGCTCCACGAAGAGCTCGTGGAGGGCCTCCAGGTCGCCCGCCATCTCCAGGAGCACCCGGGAGCGGGCCGGCTGCGGCAGGTCCAGGCGCTCACCCAGATCGCGGAGCGCGGGGGAGAACCTGCTCATTCCTCCTCCCCGATGACGTCCAGGAGGTGTCGCACGAATCCACGCCACGCCTCGCGCCCGGCCCGTGCGTGCCGGCGCCCCTTCGCTGTCACCGTGTAGCGCCGCCGCCGGCCGCGGCTTCCCTCGTCGGACCAGCTCCCCTCGATGAGCCCTTCCTTCTCCAGCTTGTGCAGGATGGGGTAGAGGGTCCCGTGCTTGAACGCGAAGGCCCCGCCGCTCCGCTCCTCCAGGTCCAGGGCGAGCTGGTACCCGTGGCCCGCGCCCCGCTCCAGCGCCGTGAGGATCAGCACCTCGTTGCAGGCGGGCGTGAGCGAGCGGATTTCCACGGTGGGACGGCTCATGGCATTTACATCGAGGTTCGATATATAGGCACTCGACATAATACCTCGGACAGCGAGCCGGGTCAATGGAGCAGGGCGGCAGCGTCCGGGATGCGGGGCCGGCGCTCACCATCCCGCGGCGGCGCGCCCGGACACCCCTACATGCCCCATGGGGATTCTCCCGACTGGACGTACAGGAGCTTTCCTAGAAGGCTGAGAACATCCTCAACCGACCTGCCGGGGGAGTTGTATATGCGCACCACGATTCGGTTCCGCCTCAACGGCCGGGACACCACGCTCGACGTCGACGGGAACCGAACCCTCCTGTGGGTTCTCCGCACCGACCTCGGGCTCACCGGAACGAAATTCGGCTGCGGCATCTCCCGATGCGGTGCCTGCACCGTGCTGGTCAACGGGAGGGCGACCCGGGCCTGCCAGACGCGCATGTCCCGGCTCCAGGACGCCGAAGTCGTGACCATCGAGGGCCTGGCCAACGGAAGCGGGCTGCACCCGCTGCAGGAGGAGTTCGCCGCGCGCGGCGGCTTCCAGTGCGGCTACTGTACGCCGGGCATGATCATGGAGGCGTACAGCCTGCTCCAGGAGAACCCCCATCCGACCCGGGACCAGATCGTGGCCGGGATGAACCGCAACCTTTGCCGCTGCGGCGCCCACAAGCGGATCGTGGAAGCCGTCGAAGCCGCCGCGGCGCGGCTGTGAGGAGGGTGTCATGAACAGGAACGACCTGGGCCCGATGGCGGTGGACCGCCGGGACTTCCTCAAGTTCACCGGGGGGGGCATCGCCGTCTTCGTGACCCTCAAGGACACCTCCCTCTTGAGGGAGGGGATGGAGCAGCAGCGCGGCTACCCGGAGGATTTCAACGCCTACCTGCGCATCGGGGAGGACGGTCGCGTCACCGTGCTCACCGGGAAGATCGAGATGGGACAGGGCGTGGAGACGTCCCAGGCCCAGTTGGTGGCCGAGGAGCTGGACGTGCCCCTGGACGCCATCGACATGGTCATGGGCGACACCGAGCGGTGCGTGTGGGACGCCGGAACGTGGGGCTCCCTCACGATCCGCGTGTTCGGGCCCGCGCTCAGGGCCGCTTCGGCCAAGGCAAAAGAAGCCCTCATGGAGCTCGCCGCCGAGCGTCTGGGCGTCCCCCAGGACCGCCTCCGGGCGGAGGCCGGTGTCATCACCGTGGCCGGTGGGGACGGCCGGGTGACCTACGGAGAGCTGGCGAAGGGCCAGGCCATCCAACGGACGCTCCGGGGCGAGGCCGCCGTGAAGGCCGTGTCCGAGTTCATGGTCATGGGCACGTCGCCGCGACGTTTCGACGCCGAGGCCAAGGTGACGGGCGCGGCCCACTACGCAGGGGACAAGCGCCTCCCTGGAATGCTGAGGGCGAGGATCGTCCGGCCGCCGGCCCACGGTGCCACCCTCCGCAGCGTGGACACGTCGGCCGCGGAGCAGGTGCCGGGTGTGGTCGTGGTCAACCAGGACGGCCTGGTGGCGGTGCTCCACGAGGATCCGGAGGTTGCCGAGCGCGCCCTGGGCCTGGTCCAGGCCGACTTCGACGTGCCGCCGGCCGAGGTGGATGACGAGAGCATCTGGGACCACCTGGTCGCCGCGGCGCCTGAGGGGCGCACCGGGGAGGAGCGGGGCAAGCTCGAGGTGGGGGAGCGTGACTGCGTCAAGGTCCACGAGAACACCTACTACGACAGCTACGTGGCCCATGCGCCCATGGAGCCCCATACGGCGCTGGCTTCCGCCGACGGGGAGCGTATCACCCTCTGGATCTCCACCCAGTCGCCGTTCGGCGACCAGTCCCGCATCGCCCGGGCGCTGGACATCGACGAAGACCGGGTGCGTGTTCTCACGCCGTACGTGGGCGGCGGCTTCGGCGGCAAGGCCTCCAGCGGCCAGGCCCTGGAAGCGGCGCGGCTGTCCTGGATCCTGCGTCGCCCCGTTCAGGTCATGTGGACCCGGGAGGAGGAGTTCTTCTACGACACCTTCCACTCGGCGGCGGTGGTGAAGATCCGGTCCGGGATCGACGGTGCCGGACGCATGCAGCTGTGGGACTACCACGTGTACTTCGCCGGCACCCGGGGCACCGAGGTGTTCTACGACGTGCCCAACGCCGCGGTGGTCTCGCACTCGGCACGGGGCGGCCAGCCCCTGGCCACCGGAGCGTGGCGCGCCCCCGGGGCCAACACCAACGCGTTCGCGCGGGAGCAGCAGATCGACATCATGGCCGCCGAGGCGGGCATCGATCCTCTGGAGTTCCGGCTCAACAACACCACCGACCCGCGCATGCGCAGCGTCCTGGAGGCGGTGGGGAAAGCCGTGGACTGGAAGCCGGCGGCCGCGCCCAGCCGCCGGGGGTTCGGCGTGGCGTGCGGCATGGATGCCGGCACCTACGTGGCCCACGTGGCCGAGGTGGAGGTGGACGAGTCCACCGGCGAGGTGAAGGTGAAGCGCATGGTGGCGGCCCAGGAGATGGGCGTGGTCGTGAGCCCCGACGGCGCGAAGATGCAGATGGAGGGGTGCATCACCCAGGGGCTCGGCTATGCCCTGATGGAGCATATCCGCTTCCGTGGAGGCAACATCCTCGATCGCAACTTCGACAGCTACCGGATCCCCCGGTTCTCGGATCTGCCTGAGATCGAGACCCACCTCGTGCCCAACGACGACCTGGCACCCCAGGGCGGCGGCGAGCCCGCCATCGTCTGCGTGGGTGCCGTCATCGCCAACGCCATCTACGACGCGTGCGGGGCCCGGCTGTTCACCATGCCCATGACTCCCTCGCGGGTGCGGGAGGCCATCGCGGCAGCCGGGGCATGACCGTGACCTGCCGGTAGCGCCCTTCGGCGTTCCGAGCCAGGCCCTCCACGTCGCGGACCCGCGATCGTGCGAGGGCCTGGCGCATGCATGGGGTCCTCGCGCCCCCTCCCTCCTACCGCACCAATGGCAGCTCCACCCGGCTCGCGTGCTCCGGCGTGTGGTACACGCGCTGGGTCGCCTTCACGTAGTCGCCCGGCTTCGCGTCGAAGATGCTCTCCACGAAGGTCTGGGGGTTCCGGTCGTAGAGGGGGAACCAGCTCGACTGGACCTGCACCATGATGCGGTGTCCCGGCAGGAAGACGTGGTTGGCCGTCGGTAGCGCGAAGGTGTAAGGGAGCGGGGCGTCGGGCTCCAGCGCTTTGGGCGTCTCCAGGCTCTCCCGGTAGCGGCCGCGGAAGATGTCCCCGGCGATCATGAGCTGATACCCGCCCATCTCCCGGTGGCCCGCTACTTCCGGGGGGTACACGTCGATGAGCTTCACCACCCAGTCGGAGTCGGTGCCGCTGGTGGAGGCCACGAGGTGCGCCACGGGCCGGCCGCTGATCTTCACCGGCTCGGTGAGCACGTCGGAGACGAACGCCAGCACGTCGGGGCGCCCCGACGCCTCCCGCTGGTCGTCGACCAGCCAGAAGGGCCACGTCCGATTCACCGGCGTGGACACGGGCTGGATGGGGCGCTGGCGGTAGGGAACCGGGTTGGCGGGATCCGACACGTATTCGTCGTAGGCGGCGTCGCCGGCGGCCGGCGCGTCGAAGCCCAGCTTCTCCCCCGCCTTCAGATACAGGGGCGTGGGTGTGGGTGCGCAGCCCTCGGCGCATCCCGATGGCCACGCGTCCAGGCGCCGCCAGGTGTCGGTGCCCGTCTCGTAGGCCGTCACCGGCGCCACGTCCATGGGCGGCGCGTCGTCCTTCAGGTAGTGGGCCAGGAAGGGGGCCAGGACGTGCTGCCGGAACCACAGCGCGGTGTCGCTCCCGAAGCGCAGCTCGCCCAGCGTGCTGCCGTCACCGATCTCCTGGCCGTGGTGCCACGGACCCATCACCAGGTAGACCATGTCGTTGGCCGAGTCCTTGGGCTCCAGTGCCCGGTAGACCGCCGGGGCTCCGTAGATGTCCTCCTGGTCCCACAGGCTGTGCACCAGCATCACGGGGATCTCCAGGGGACGGCTGGCCAGCTCCCGGTCCACGGCCTGGTCCCGCCAGAACGCGTCGTAGCTCGGGTGCTCGAGGATCTTCCTCCAGAACCCCACCTGCTCCAGGCCCCTCATGCGGCCCAGCGCCCCGGCGGAGCCCGCCTCCATGTAGGTGTCGTAGTCGTCGAAGTGGGTGGTGGGCCACCAGGCGCTCCCGTCCCGCGTGGCCTCCTGCTCGTAGATGTAGGGCATCATCTGCTCGCGGAAGGCCCCGTTGTGGAACCAGTCGTCGCCCCGCCACCCGTCCACCATGGGGTTCATGGGCACCGACACCTTGAGGGCCGGGTGGGGGTCCACCAGGGCCATCAGGGGAAGGAACCCGTCGTAGCTGATCCCCAGGATCCCCACCTTGCCGTTGGTCTCGGGGACGTTCTTCACGAGCCAGTCCACCGTGTCCCACGTGTCGGTGGCGTTGTCCACGGGCGTGGGGTTCTGGGGGCCGCGCAGCGGGCGGTTCATGACGTAGTCGCCCTCGGACCCGTACTTCCCGCGCACGTCCTGCACGACACGGATGTAGCCGCCGTCCACGATGACGTCGGTGGCGTTGTCGTAGCCCTGGAGCATGGGGCCCAGGTGGGCGCTGTGGGCGTGGGTGGTGAGCCCGCTGGCGTCGTAGGGCGTGCGCGTGAGGAGGATGGGCGCACGTCGGGCGCCCTTCGGCACCAGGATCACCGTGTGCAGCCGCACTCCGTCGCGCATGGGGACCATGACCTCCCGCCGCTCGTAGTTGAAGTCGCCGGTGACGGGCTTCAGCTGGGCCGGCGTCTCGGTGGGGAGGTCGGGATAGGTGGTCTGCTGGGCGAAGGAGGCGGCCGGGAGAAGGAGGGCGAGGGCGGCCAGAAGGCCGGAAGAGGCGCCGGTGGGGCGGTGGCGTTGGCGGTCCATGGGGCTCATCGTGGTTCACGTGGCGTGGACTTCAGTCGACGATAGTGTGGAAACCCCGAGGGCGGCGCGCCAGATGCGGCGGCGGGGACGGCCCCTGCCCGCGAACGGGCCCCTCCAGCCTCGAGCCCCTTCCGTGTTATCCTGAGAGAGCCCTCCCCGCGGATCGTCACCGCTTCTGGACGGCAATCCCTTGTGAACATCCTCCGTATGGCCTGGCGCAACGTCTGGCGCAACCGCCGCCGATCCCTGGTGACGGTGGCCGCCACGACGCTGG
>JASFRY010000031.1:0-16115 GCA_050114675.1 Gemmatimonadota bacterium
GGAGTCGATGGCCGTGACCCGCAGGATGGGCCCGTCCAGCCATTCGAACGCCCGCTCGTTGACGCGGGCCGCGATCTCCCCCGCGATGCCGCCGGTACGTGTGTCCTCGTGGACCACCAGCAGCTTCCCGGTGCGGCGCACACTCTCCACGATGGCGTCATCATCCATGGGGAGGAGTGTCCGCAGATCGACGATCTCCACCGAGAGCCCGTCCTCCTCCTCCAGGCGCTCGGCCGCCGCCACGCTCCGGTGGACCATGGAGCCATAGGTCACGATGGTCAGGTCCGTTCCCGAGCGCGCGGTGCGCGCCTCGCCCAGGGGGATCACGTAGTCCTCCTGCGGGAGCACCTCCCGCAGGTGCGGTGCCCGGTACAGCCCCTTGTGCTCCTCGAAGATGACCGGGTTGTCGTCGCGGATTGCGGCCTTGAGCAATCCCTTGGCGTCACGGGCCGTGCTGGGATAGACGATCTTCAGGCCCGGGGTGTGGAAGAACGCCATCTCCACGTTCTGCGAGTGGAACGGGCCCCCGCGGTTTCCACCACCCACGGGCCCCCGAATCACCAGCGGCAACGGTCCCGCCCCGCGATACAGCGACGTGGCCAGGTAGTTGGTGATGACGTCATACGCCGGTGAGATGAAGTCCATGAACTGCATCTCCACCACCGGCCTGAGCCCCATGTGGGCCGCCCCGGCGGCCGCACCGGTGAACCCTCCCTCGGAGATGGGGGTGTCGATGACGCGTCGCTCGCCGAACCGTTCCAGAAAGCCCCGGGTCACCTTGAAGGCACCACCGTAGACACCGATGTCCTCCCCCATGAGGAAGACGCGCTCGTCCCGCTCCATCTCTTCGAACAGCGCCTCGCTGATCGCCTCGAGGAACGTGACCGGCTCCCCTCTCAGGGTCTTCGTCAGGTGCTCTGGCTTGCCGTCCATGCGCGTCGCTTCTCAGGCAGGTTTGGAGGATCGGCGAGGGTCGGGGGGCTCCACGCGGGTCCACGGCACCGGGAGCCTTCCATCGGTCGTGACGCCCTCCAGCGCTTCGGGTCCCCGTGGCTCGGGATCGTCCAGCGCACGCTGGGACGCCTCGACGCATGCATCCACGGACTCCCGCCAGATGGCGTCCACCTCGGCGGGGGTGGCCCACCCCTCGGCCAGGATGCGCGCCGCGTACCGGTCCACGGGGTCCTTCTGCTCCCATGTCGCGATGACCTGCGGATCCATGTACTCCTGGGCATCGTGCTGCGCGTGCCCCATCCGGCGGAAGTAGTGGAGCTCGACCATGTGGACCCCCTGCCCCGCCCTCGCCTGGCCCGCCGCGCGCTCCACGGCGTCGTAGACCGCCAGGACGTCGGTGCCATCCACCGACTCGGCATGGATGCCGTACCCGGGAGCCTTCTGCACGAAGGACACGAGGCGGGAGGTGCGCGATCTCGGGGTGGAGAAGGCGTACTGGTTGTTCTCGACGACCAGCACCAGAGGGCATCGCTGCACCGCGGCGAAGTTGAGGCCCTCGTGCCAGGCCCCGGTCCCGGTGGCGCCGTCTCCATGGAAGACCAGGCCCACGCGCTCCTCTCCGCGCATCTTGAAGGAGAGCGTGATTCCCGCCATGACCTCGAGCATGGTGCCGAGGGACCACACCGGCCCGATGAACCCTCTCTGGAAGTCTCCCCAGTGGACGTCGGTCTCCTTGCCACCCGTGGGGGACGTGGACCGGGCCAGATACTGGCGGAAGAAGTCCTCCAGCTGACCCCCGAACAGAAAGAGGGCGCCAGGGGCCCGGACGGTGTGGGCCAGAAAGTCGCCGCTCCCGTCCGACCGCCGATCCAGTGCGTACGCCGCCCCCACCGCACCGGCCTCCTGCCCCAGCGACCGGTAGATGCTCCCCTTCACGTGCCCCTGCCGTTGAAGGACCTCCAACCGCTCCTCGGCGGCCCGGCTCAGGCACATGGCCCGGTGGAGGTCCAGGAGTCGATCCCGGTCCAATCCGTGCGCGAGGGGCTCACCCATGGGCTGCCCCCCCCACAAGGGCGACGCGAGGGCCGTCAAGAAAGCGGCGGACCCCATGCAGGGGTCCGCCGCTTTGCGCTCCCGGGCATCCCCGGGCGGCATGCTCCATCAGGACGTGACGCAATCCGTCGAGCGTCAGTTCCCAGGGCCCGACGAGCCGGTCCCACCCGGCGTCGACGTGGCGCCGCCGGACGGTTCAGGCTGGGCACCTCCTCCAGGCAGCACGGGCTCGGGGGCCGGCGCCGTGGCAGGCGCGTCCACCTGGATCACCGATTCGGGCTGCTGGGCCCGGGACGACATGATGGACAGCACGAAGGCGAGCACCATGAAGATGGTGCCCGCGATCCACGTCGCTCGAGTGAGCACCGTTGTGGCCTGTCGGCCTCCCAGGATGCCCTCGGTCATGGCAGCGCCGCCACCGACGGCAGCCAGGCCCCCGCCCTTCCCCGACTGGAGAAGGATCACGATCCCGAGAAGGATGCCGTCCAGGATCAGGACGACGAGCAGAAATCCGTACATCGATCCGCCGCAGCGTTGGGTGAACAGAGACTTTAAACGTCGAACCGCGGCGCACAGGTGTCAACGGCGGACGGTGCGGGAAGACCCACGGCCCCTCACCCGGCTGCGGCCACCAGGGCGGCGAAGGATTCCGCCACCAAGCTCGCGCCCCCGACCAGGACGCCGTCCACGCCGGCAGCCTGCAGGAGCTCTCCGGCGTTGTCCGGCTTCACGCTGCCCCCGTACAGGATCGGCACCCGCGTAGAACGCGCGGGTCCCAGCCGCTCGTCGAGGCGCGCACGCAGCACGCCGTGGGCGGAGGAGGCGTCGGCGGGTGTGGCGGTCTCTCCCGTGCCGATGGCCCAGACGGGCTCGTACGCCAGCAGGAAGCGTCCCTCCCCGCCCTCGAGCGCTTCGAGCGCCGCGTCGAGCTGTCCGAGGATCACTTCCTCGAGGCGGCCCGAACGTCGCTGGTCCAGCGTCTCCCCCAGGCAGACCACCGGGACCAGCCCATGGCGACGCGCCGCCCGGATCTTCCGCGCCACCTCGTCGTCGGTCTCGCCGAAGACGTGGCGCCGCTCGGAATGACCCACGAGCACGCAGGCCGCGCCGGCCTCGGCGGCCATGGGGGCCGAGACCTCCCCGGTGAAGGCCCCCTTGTCCTCCCAATGGATGTTCTGCACCCCCAGCTGGATGCGGGGGTCGCGCCCGGGCGCCGACACGGCGGCGGCCAGGGAGAGGGAGGGGGGAAAGACCAGCACCTCATGGGCACCGGCGTTGTCGGGCAGCTCGAGCGCATCGAAGAACGCCCGGGTGCTCCCGGGACCGTGGTGCATCTTCCAGTTGCCGGCAACGACGGCCATCAGTCTTCCTCGCTGAGGGTGGACACGCCGGGAAGCTCGGCCCCGGCCAGGAACTCCAGCGACGCGCCGCCGCCGGTAGAGACGTGGGTGAGCCGGTCGGTCACGCCGGCGCGCTCCGCGGCGGCGGCCGAGTCTCCGCCTCCCAGGACGCCGGTGGCCCCCCCGTCGCAGGCCTCCGCCACGGCGCGGGCCAAGGCCATGGTCCCCTCAGCGAAGGCGTCCACCTCGAAAACCCCCATGGGCCCGTTCCACACCAGGGTCCGGGCACCCGCGATCTCCTTCCCGAAGGCAGCGAGGGTATCGGGGCCCACGTCCCCGATGCGGTCCCCGGGCCCCACATCGGTCCGCTCCACGACCCGGGTGTCCACCCCTTCGGCAATCTCCCTGCCGACCACGCAGTCCACGGGGAGCAGGATCCGGTCCCCGGCCCGTTCCAGCACGTCCCGAGCCATATCGATCCGGTCCTCCTCCACCAGCGACGCGCCCGTCTCCAGGCCCATGGCCCGGAAGAAGGTGTTGGCCATGGCCCCGCCGACGAGCAGACGGTCCACCCGGGGAAGGAGGGACTCGATGACATCGATCTTCCCCGAGATCTTGGCACCGCCCAGGATGGCGACGAAGGGCCGCTCGGGATCGTCGAGGGCCCCGCCGAGGAAGCGGAGCTCCCGGGCCAGAAGGAGTCCGGCCACCGCGTCATCGCCCTTCCGGCGCATGGCTTCGGCCAGACCGGCCGTGGAGGCGTGGGCACGGTGCGCCGTTCCGAAGGCGTCGTTCACGAACAGCGTCCCCAGCGAGGCCCACCGGCCCGCCAGGTCCGGATCGTTGTCCGTCTCGCCGGACTCGAAGCGGGTGTTCTCCAGCAGCGCCACCTCGCCGTCCGACAGGGCCTCCACCCCATGGGTCACCTTCTCCCCCACGGGCGCATCCACGAAGCGCACCGGACCGCCGAGCAGCTCGCCGAGGCGCCGGGCCACAGGCGCGAGCGAGTAGGCTGGATCCGGCTTGCCCTTGGGCCGGCCCAGGTGCGACAGGAGCACCACGCGAGCGCCGGCCCCGACGAGGAGCTCCACGGTGGGAAGAGACGCCCGTATGCGGCGGTCGTCGGTGATGACATCTCCATCCAGCGGGACATTGAGATCGGCGCGCACCACCACGGTACGGCCCTTCAGCGTCGCGGGATCGAGGTCGGAAAGAAGCTTCTTGCTCATGGCGTTCTGGCCGGAACGGGGTTCGAGGCTCGGAGCATTCGAAGCTACAAACGATGGCCCCCGGGTGGAACGCATCCCCGGGGGCCAGGCACCTCGGTCAGGAGGCTCGGGCGGGCGGGCTCAGCGCCGGTCCAGCTCCCGCTCCGCGACCAGGGGAGCATCCGCGTCGGGGAGGTCCACGAGCACCCTCAGATCATACCTGCCCGGCTTCACGTCCCCGAGCCAGATACCCAGGAACTCGCGGGTGGGGCCTTCGGCCGCGGGGCGGCGGTCCCACGTCGGACGAAGTCCGCTCTCGCCGGCGGGACGGATGGGCACGGACACGGTCTCTCCGGTGTCCACATTCTCCATCTCGGCGCTGAGGCTGTACCACGGGGCCATGGCAGCCACGTCGTAGAGCTCGAAGAAGGCTCCGACCTCGTGGGTATCCACCGGTGCCGAGAGGGTCAGAGGCTCCATCCACGACGCGTCGCGCTTGACCGCGGACGGAGACGGAGAGGCCGGACGGGTCAGGAGGAGATCCGAGACGGTGGCGCCCGTCACCGACTCCGCAGCGTGAACCGTGTCACGGAGCGCCGCCGCCTGCCCCGTGCGGCGGTTGAAGACCTCCACCACGACGCTGGCCACCTCCGGCGCAGCGGGGGCCTCCAGGAAGATGGGGGCCGGCTTGGCCGCGATGAACCGCTGCACCATGTCCAGCTTCTCCCCCTCGGCGCCCAAGAGGAACACGTTCAGATCCAACGTGTCCTGGGACGCCGTGGCGGGGAGCGCCGGGACCTGGGTGTACACGCTCACGTCGGATGCGCCGGCGGTCGGTCCCCGGAACCGCGCCACCTGCCCCGGCAGAGCGAACACCAGGCGGGACCCGGTCCCGTACCGGTGCGGGAAGATCTGCCGGAGTTCGTCGGCGTATGCCCGACCTTCGGAGGTGAAGTCCAGACTCTCGGAGGACGCCATCCGCCGGAAGGTGATGTCCGGGCCCGAGCCGTAGTCCCAGAACTCGGTTCGCACATCGCCACCGTCTCCCAGGACGCGGATCTCGCTGGGGCGGCCATACCGGACCCAGATCTCCCCCGGGTCGGACAGCGCCGACCCGAAGCGAAGGTGGGCGTAGGCGGCTCGGGCATAGTGCTCGACCTCGCGCTCGTTCACCCGGGTGGAGAGAATCGGGTCGAGTCGTTCCCAGAACGCCCGCACCCAGGCCTCCCGCGACGTACCCGACACCTTCCAGTACTGCGCCGACTGGGCGGGGTCCAGCAGCTTGGACACGTCCATGAGCTCGCCCAGCTCCTCCGCCGGGAGCTCCTTGAAGGCGAGCCTGAACTGGCCCTCCGCCTCCTCCGTGCGCGACATGCGCTGGAGGGCCAGACCCTCCAGGAGAAGTCCGTAGGGATCTCCCTGGGAGGCACGGGTGAACCGGCGGGCCTGGCGCAGCACCTGGTCCCAAGCGCCTTCGTCTGCGAGCTCCAGAAGGAGCTGGACGTTGGCGCGGACGTGGGCGGGATCGGCCTCCACCGCGGAGCGGAACGAGGCCATCATGACCGTTCTGTCCGACTCGGCGTTGCCGCCGCCCGGTTCGAAGGAGGTCTCGAAGGCCTGCCCCAGGGCCTCGGGACAGAGGAAGTTCCAGGCAATGAGCCGGTCGACCGACGCGTAGCCCGTCGACGTCCCTCCCGAGGAGCGCGCCTGCGGACAGGCGCGGGTGGGCAATGCCCCCGCGGGAAGGCGGCCCGCGCCACGGGCCCCGAGCCAGCTCTCCCTGAACAGGGCGCCGCGCTCGTAGTAGAGGTCGGCCAGGAGGGCGGGCGACACGGACCCCTCCAGCTTCTGGGCCCGCTGCAGGCCGCGCTCGAAGAGGACGCGCGCCTCGGTGCGGAGCCCCTGCTTGCGCCGGATCCGGGCCAGGGCGAGGAAGGGTGCAGGATTGTCCGGACTCCGGGCGATGGCCCCCTGGAGCGCTTCGGCCACGCTGGAGCGCCACTGGGTCGGTGTCGCGCCCACGGGCGGATCACCCTGGAGGATCGCGTCGAGAGAGCCCAGGCGTGACACCACCGCGTCCCCCCTCAGCGCCCGCTCCAGATAGGCCCCGGCACTCCCGTCACCGGGAGCCGGCGGCGCCAGGGCGTCGCGCCAATCCGGTTGGATCCCGGGGGTTCTCAGGGGCGGATGCGAGGGCGTGACGGCCGGTCCCGGTTCCGGCACCTGGAAGGACTCCACGTCGCCGGTGAGGGGCTCGAACCGCACGTCGAACTCCACCCACGTGCCCACGGCCTTCCCTCGCCGACGGGCAGGCGTGAAGTGGAAGGACGGCGCCACCTGCAGCGCAGCCTGGTCCAGCGCCGCAACGCCGGAGCTGTTGGCCACGTTGGCCACGTCCACGCCTCCCGCCGAATCCACCCAGAGAAGGAGCCGCACCGTCCCGCCCACCCCGTTGCGCTGGAGGTCGATGGGGTAGTTCGCCCGGATGAGGTCTTCCGTTCCCAGACGGTCGAGGAGTTCCGGGAAGGTGGCCTCGGGACCGTCGTACGCACGCCGCGACGGGGAGCCCGCCGGCGGCTCGGCCGGCAGCCGGGGTGGCGCGGTGTACGGCACCGGCTCGCTCGCCGAGGGCTGGTCGAAGGGCAGGAGGGGCACATCGGGCACCGTAGCGGGAGCCGGAGCCTCCTGCTGGCCGCCGCCGACCATCACACCGTTCACGAACCGGATCAGCGCCCCACGGGCCGACGGCACACCCAGCCCCACCATGCAGAGGCCCGCGATGCTCGCGGCCAACAGCTGGCGCACGGGCCAGTGGCGCCGGCTCTTCACCTCCGGCCACGTCCGGGCGAGCTCGGCCCGCAGCTCGGGGCCGAACGACGGGCGCTCCTCGTACCGAATGGAGGAGAGCTCCGCGTCGAGCTCCTTCAGCTCGGGCGGCAGCTCGAGTCCCTCGAATTCCGATCTATCGCTCATATGTCGTCACGTTCTTCAGCATCGTCGTCGGCCACGGCCGCCTTCAGGCGCTTCAGGGCCCGATGGAGCCGCACCGCGACGGCGTTGTTGCTTATGCCCAGGTGTTCGGCGATCTCGCCGTTGTCCAGCCCTGCGCCGTACCGGAGGGAGAGAATCTCCTGGTCGGCCTTGCGGAGCGTCTGGCTGCCGTTGAGCAAGCGCTGAATCCGCTCCTCGCGCACCACCCGCTCCTCCTGGGACGGCACGTCCGCCACCAGATCCGGAATCCGGTCCAGCGATACGTGGAGAGATCCCCTCCGCTTCAACGCCCGGAGATGATCCGTTATCGCGTTGCGGGCGATGCGCAGAAGCCACGTTCTCGGAGACGCCCGGTTGGCGTCGTACCGGTGGAGGGACCGGAGGGCCTTCATGAAGACCTCCGACGTCACGTCCTCAGCCGTCTCCCGCGTCGCGACACGAAAGCGTACATACCGGTACACGGCGCTCTGGTGCTCGTGGAACCAGGCCTCGAAGTCCTGCGGGAGGCCGGTCGAAGAGCGGGCAGGCGCGTTCCGTGTATTCAAATCGTAGGTCTTGGGCTCTGTTTGCATCGACCCATCATACGTCGGCACGCGCTCGGGTGTTACATGCGAAGAAGCCGGCGGGACAGCGTCCCGCCGGCCTTCGTCCGGCCCGTCTCGCCGGTCCGGCTCGCTCACCGTCCTCGTCGGCGTCGGGTTGCCACCTTCACTGCCGCCGAGGCGGCGTCGGGCGACCGCGCCACGAGGTCGAGGTCCGTTCCGCAATGGCTGCACGCCACCCTGCTCTCGGGCCCCGCCGCGAAGTCCACCTCGTCGGTGTGCCCGCACACGGGGCAGCGATAGCTATGCCATTGCGGTCGAGCCCCTTCCGCTCCCGGCTCGTTCATGGGTCCCTCCGCGGATGGAGGGGCCGGAGACCTGAGCCCTACACCTTGGCGGGGAGTCGCTCTCCCACGTACGCCACCAGGTCCACGACCCGCTCGGAATAGCCCCACTCGTTGTCGTACCAGGACAGCACCTTCACCAGCCTGCCATCCAACACATTCGTGGATGCGAGGTCCGCGATGCTGCTGTTGGAATTCCCCGTGTAGTCCACGGAGACCAACAGCTCGTCGCTGACGCCCAGGATTCCCTTCATCGGCCCTTCGGAGGCCGCACGCAAGGCCGCGTTGACCTCGTCCACGGTGGTGTCCCGCTCCACCTCGACCACCAGGTCCACCAGAGAGACGTCGGGCGTGGGCACCCGGATGGCCATGCCGTCGATCTTCCCCTTCACCTCGGGAATCACCAGGCCGGTGGCCTTGGCCGCGCCCGTGGTGGTGGGAATCATGGACATGGCCGCCGCGCGTGCCCGACGCATGTCCTTGTGGGGCAGGTCCAGGATGTTCTGGTCGTTGGTGTAGGAGTGAATGGTGGTCATGAAACCATGGCGGAAGCCGAAGGCGTCCATGATCACCTTCACCACCGGCGCGAGGCAGTTGGTGGTGCAGCTGGCATTGGAGATGATGTGGTGCTTCTCCGGATCGTAGGCGTCCTCGTTGACGCCCAGCACCACCGTCACGTCCTCGTTCTTCGCCGGCGCGGAGATGATGACCTTCTGAGCGCCGGCCTCCAGGTGCGCCGCTGCCTTCTCGCGGGATCGGAACATCCCCGTGGACTCCACCACCACGTCCACGCCCAGGTCTCCCCAGGGCAGCTTGGCCGGATCGCGCTCGGCGAAGACCCGAAGGTCGTCCCCGTCGACGCGGAGACCGTCGTCGGTCACCTCCACGGTCCCCGGATACCGGCCATGGACGGAGTCGTACTTGAGCAGGTGCGCAAGCGTGTTGGCGTCCGTCAGGTCGTTGACGGCGACGAAGTCGAGATCGGTCCGGCCGGCCCGTTTCGCTGCGCGAAGGACAAGGCGGCCGATACGTCCGAACCCGTTGATTGCGACGCGGATGGCCATCGGTTTTCGTGGCTCCTGGATATCGATGACGGTTCTGGTTTCGAATGCACTGCTGCGCCGGAGCTCAGCGCCGGGTACCTCGGCGGAAGGGAAGCGCCCGCGCGTAGGTGACCAGCGTGACCTCCGACGCCTCCATACGGGCCAGCTCCGCAGCGGCAGCTCCGGCGGTGGCCCCGGTGGTGAGCACGTCGTCCACGAGGATGACGCGCGCGTTCCGAACGCGGCCGACGGCGTCGTCCCGCGCCCGAAACACACCTTTGACGTTAGCCCGGCGCTGAGAGGGGTGCAAGGATACCTGCGTGGCTCCGCCGCGGGTCCGGATCAGCGCCGGGACGACCTGCAATCGCAGGCATCCGGCGAGGCTTCGCGCCAGGAGCTCGGCCTGGTTGTAGCCCCGGTGGCGCTCCCGCTCCCGGGTCGTGGGAACGTAGACGACCACGGGTGGAGGCTCCGCCACCGTGCGGAAGGTCGGTGCCACGACCCCGGCCATCGAGGCACCCATCTCCCGGGCCAGCTCCCGCCATCCCTCGTACTTGAGCGCATGCACCAGGCTGTCGGCCGGCGGGGCGAGAACGCAGGCGTACCGCGCCCGGCTCAGGGCCTCGGGCCATCCGGCGCACTCGCGGCAGGAGGGCGCGGGATCCCGGCCCGTTCCCAGGGGGAGGTGGCACCGGGGACATCGGGGCCAGGGCGCGGAGGGCAGCCTGGACCGGCAGCGCCCACAGAGGAGGGATGCCCCGGGTCCTCCCGGCAGCCAGGCGCCACACGTGAGGCACCCCGCCGGCAGGAGCACATCGACAAGGTCGGCCGCCCAGGCCGCCAGCCTCATCCGCGACGGCCCGCCGCGAGGGCCTCCCGCATGGCGTCCACCGGCGCGGCCGCACCCCACCAGCGCTCGAACGACGCGGCCCCCTGCTGCACGAGCATCTCGGCACCGTCCATGGCCCGGATCCCGAACGTCTCGGCGGCCTTCACGAACGGCGTCGGCTCACGTCCGTAGACCAGGTCCATGGCAGCGCCGGCCCGGCCCAGAAGCTCGAAGTCCACCGCCGGTGGATCGTCGGGCGACATTCCCAGGCGGGTCGCGTTGATGACGAGGTCGAAGGCCTGATCCCGCACATCCTCCGGCGTCGCCGCCACCCGCGCCCGCTGACCGCCGATCCGGCGCGCCACGGCGCGGGCGCG
Source organism: Gemmatimonadota bacterium (assembly GCA_050114675.1). Classification (GTDB taxonomy): domain Bacteria; phylum Gemmatimonadota; class Gemmatimonadetes; order Longimicrobiales; family Gaopeijiaceae; genus SZUA-318. The sequence goes on from JASFRY010000031.1 coordinate 10,682, forward strand.
CTCGGCGCTCCGGTTGAGGAGCACGACCTCGTCCACCCCCTCCTCCAGCAGGCCCATGAGCGCCGCCCGTGCCGCCCCGCCGGCACCGAGCAGGAGCACCCTCATCCCGTGCGGATCACGCACGAAGTCGGTGAGGGCACGCCTCAGGCCGGCCACGTCGGTGTTGTCTCCGTGGACCCTCCCTTCGGGCCCCCCCCAGAAGGTGTTGCAGGCCCCGGTGCGCCGAACCGACTCGGAGGGGACGTCCACCACCATCGCCGCCTTCTCCTTGTGGGGGAGCGTCACGTTCCCGCCGCCACCCGCCCGTGACAGGCCTCGCATGAGGCCCACGAGGTCTTCTGCGGTACAGCGGACGGCCACGTAGACCCCGTCCATCCTCGCCGTCTCGATGGCGGCGTTCTGGATGAGTGGAGAGAGGGAGTGTTCCACCGGGTCGCCCAGGAGGGTGAGAGCCCGTGTCGAAGCGCTGATGGTCATGGAGAGACGATGGGTACGAGGCGTTGAAGCGTCCGCTCCACCAGACGCTCGAGGAGAACGAACGTGTCTTCGTAGACTTCATCGGGGCCGCCGAACGGGTCGGTGACCGACTCCGGACCGTCGCCGGCCTCGTCCCCGGCAGCGAACGTGGTGAGCAGGTCCGACTTGTCCCCTGCCCCCAGATCCACCAGGCGGAGGAGATGGGAAGGGGACATGGCCAGGATCAGGTCCGCCTGATCGACGGCCTCACGCGTCAACGGCGAGGCTCGATGCCCGCTCAGGTCGAGTCCGTGACGTCGAGCGGTGCGCTCGGCCCCGCCGGAGGCCGGCTCCCCACCCCACGCCCCCACGCCTGCGGAAGCCACCTCGACGTGCTCCCACCCCAGACGCTCGAGCTCCCGGCGGGCGATGGCCTCGGCCATGGGGCTGCGGCACGTGTTGCCGGTGCACACGAAGAGGAGCCGGAAGGGTGCCCCCTGGGCGCGATCAGATTCCATGGAGCTCCGGGAGGGCGCATCGGAGGCGGTGGATGGGGACGGTCCCTTCCCGCACCACCACCGGGGTGGGCCCGGTGCAGTCTACGATGGTGGACGGCCCCGAGGGGGCGAGAAGGCCGCCGTTCAGCACGAGCAGCTCCTCTCCCGCACCCAGAGACGCCGCGGCGTCAAGCACCTCCTCGGCCGAACGGGCGGGAGGCGCACCCGGCGCGTTCGCACTGGTGGAGGTGACGGGCTCGCCCAACGCCTCAACGAGCCTTCGCGCCAGCGGATGGGGGCTGACCCGGGCCGCCACCGACCCGTCGGCGCTGCGCACGCCCGGGGGGAAGATATGTCCGGGGTCGGCCAGCACCAACGTGACGGCGCCCGGCCAGAAGATCCGGCCGAGCTCCCGGGCCTCGTCGGTCCAGGCCAGGCCGTCCAGGTCCTCGGCGGAGCGCACCAGGACCAGGAATGGCTTGTCCCCTTCGCGACGCTTGAGCCGCCGGACCCGATCCACGGCGGCAGGCGTGCACACGCCGCCGAAGCCGTACACCGTCTCGGTGGGGTACGCCACGACGCCGGCTGCACGCAGGTGCGCGACCACTTCGTCCAGCCGCGCCTCCTCCGGGGGCATGTCGCGCACGTCGACCACCCGGGGCCCTGGGCTCATTGCGCCTGACCCCCGCGGTGTCGCTCCGCCAGGACGGCCTCGGCCAGGGCCAGGTCGCCGTGGCGGGTCACCTTGAGGTTCGTGGGGCCTCCGTCCACCATGCGGACGCGGACCCCGACGCTCGCGGCCAGGACCGCATCGTCCGTCGCCCGCGCCAGGGCCTCCGGCGGCGCAGCATACGCCCTGCGCAACGCCTCGGCGGGAAAGACCTGCGGCGTGTGTGCATGCCAGAGCGCCGCCCGGTCCGGGGTGCTCACCACGTATCCACCCGCGTCCACTTCCTTCATGGTGTCCACGGCGGGGCATCCAGCCACGGCTCCCTTCCCCACGGCGGCAAGGTCGATGCAGCGCGACACCACCTCCGCGGCTACCAGGGGCCGGGCGGCGTCGTGCACGGCGATGACCTGCAGGTCGGCGGGGAGGGCGTCCAGGGCGTTGCGGACCGAGTGGGCGCGGGTGGGCCCACCCGCCACCACGCCGATCCGGGCGTCCAGCCCCGTGAGCCATGGCGGGGGATCCGCCGCGTCGTCCGCCCCCAGCGCCACCACCACGCGCACCACCCTGGCATCCGCCAGGAAGGGACGCAGGGCATGGACCAGGATCGGCTCTCCGGCCAGCTCGAGAAACGGCTTGCGCACGCCCCCCAGGCGTCGGCCCGACCCCGCTGCGGGCACGGCCACGCCCACCCGCACGGGGGCGGCCGTACCGGACGCCCCTCCGCTCACGGCCCGAAGTCCGGATCCGCGTTCTTCTTCCACCCGCCCTCCTGGGGCGAGCGGGCCACCGAGTCGAAGCGCGTGTACGCCTTCTGGAAGTAGAGATCCACCACACCGGTCGGACCGTTGCGCTGCTTGCTCACGATGAGCTCGGACTTGCCCTCGAGCTCTTCCCGCTTCTCGGCCGGAGCATAGTACTCGGGCCGGTACAGGAACATGACCAGATCGGCATCCTGCTCGATGGAGCCGGACTCGCGGAGATCCGACAGCATGGGCCGCTTGTCGGTGCGCTGCTCGGGGCCGCGGCTCAGCTGGGACAGGGCCACCACCGGGACGTACAGCTCCCGGGCCAGGGCTTTGAGGCCGCGGGAGATCTCGCTCACCTCCTGCACCCGGCTCTCACTCCGGGTGGCGCCGGACATGAGCTGCAGGTAGTCGATGACCACCAGGCCCAGCTCCTTGCCGTCGGCGTGGAGCTCGGACTGGAGCCGACGGGCCTTGGCGCGGATCTCCAGCACGTTGCTCCCCGGTGAGTCGTCGATCCAGATGGGCGCGGTGTTGAGATGGCCCGCGGCGGCGGCGAGGCGCTGGTGCTCCTCCTGACTGAGCCGCCCTTTGCGGAGGCGCTGCGCGTCGATGCGGCCCTCGGCACAGAGGAGGCGCTGGACCAGCTGCTCCGACGACATCTCCAGAGAGAAGATGGCCGACGGAATGCTGTGCCCGATGGAGGCGTTGGCGGCCACGTTCAGGACCCAGGACGTCTTTCCCATGGAGGGCCGCGCCGCCACGATGACCAGGTCACCCTTCTGGAAGCCGGTGGTCATGCGGTCCAGGTCCGGGAACCCGCTGCCGACTCCCGTGATGCCCCCGGACGACTCCTGGAGCTTCTCGATGTGCTCGAAGGCGGACCAGAGGATCTCCTTGATCCACACGAAGCCTTCGCGCTTGTGGCTCTCGGCGACCTGGAAGATCCGGGCCTCGGCCGCGTCCAGGATCTCGTCCACCGCCCGCTCACCCTGGTCGTACACGTCCCGGATGATCTGGGACGCCTGCTCCACCAGACGTCGCAGGAGCGCCTTGTCCCGGACGATCTTGGCGTGGTATTCCAGGTTGGCCGCCGTGGGTACGGCGTCCACCAGCGCGCTCAGGTAGTCGAAGCCTCCCGCCGACTCCAGCTCGGCCGTCTTCTTGAGCTCCTCGGACACGGTGATGACGTCGATGACGTCGCCGCGCTCGTAGAGCCGCACCATGGCCCGGTAGAGGCGTCGATTGGCCTCCCGGTAGAACATGGACTCGTTGAGGTGCTCGATGGCCCGGGTGACGGCCTCCCGATCGATGAGCATGCCCCCGAGCACCGCCGTCTCCGCCTCCAGGGAGAAGGGCGGCGTCCGGTCGAAGACGGCCTGGGCGAAGTTCGGGGAGGCTTCCATGCGCGTGGCGATCGGTTCCGAGCGAGGATCAGACGTTCAATCTACGATGAGAGGCAAACGGCCGCCGGGCGGGCCCGGAGGCGGCTGCAGCTAGGCTCCATCCATCACCTGCCGGAGCAGCTGCAGATCGTCCCAGAAGGACCGGGTCCAGCCGGCGTTGCGCAGGAGCGCCGCGGGGTGGTAGGTGACCACGAGCGGGATCCCCTGATAGCCGTGGACCGTCCCCCGGAGTCGGCCAAGCGGCTTCTGCTCGCCCGTGAGGGCCTGGGCCGCGAACGTCCCCACGGCCAGCAGCGCCCGAGGCGCCACCAGCTCCAGCTGCTTCGTCAGATAGGGAACGCAGGACTCGATCTCGTCGGGGAGGGGGTTGCGGTTCCCCGGAGGCCGGCACTTGAGAACGTTGCAGATGTAGACCGAGTCCTTGCGGGACAGGTCCACCGTGGCCAGGAGGAGGTCCAGGAACTGACCCGCCGCCCCCACGAAGGGAAGTCCCGTGGCGTCTTCGTTGGCCCCCGGCGCTTCCCCCACCACGACGAGGCGCGCGTGGGGAGAGCCGTCGGAGAACACCACCTGGGTGCGGGTCTCGGAGAGCCGGCAGCGTGTGCAGGAGAGCGCCGTGGTGCGGAGCTCGTCGTAGGACGCCGGCATCACGGGCAGCGAGGCGGACGCTCCGGTCTCCGCCGACGGGGCGTCCGATCCGTCCGACTGCTTCGCAGCGGGAAACGCAGCCGACGCGGCGGCTCGTCCAGCGGCGGACGAGCTGCGCGGCCGGTCGCCGCCTTCGGCCCCTTCCCTCTGCCGGGCCACCAGCGCCAGGACATCGTCCCGGGTGAGGCTGTCCAGGAAGAGCTCCCCCTCCCCCATCTCCCGCCGCTGCCGGAGCATGCGGGCCACCTCGGTGAGCGCGCGGCCGCGGTCGCTCATGAGCCGGGCTCCAGGAGGCGCGCCACCCGGTCCAGTACCTCCTCCGCAACCTCGTCCTTGGACTGGAGCGGCAGCGCTTCCACGCTTCCGTCGGCGGAAAGGATGGAAACACGGTTCGTGTCCACGTCGAAGCCCGACCCTTCGGCGGTGGCGTCGTTGGCCACGAGCAGATCGAACCCCTTGGAGGAGAGCTTCTTTCGGGCGTTCTCCACGAGATCGTGGGTCTCCAGGGCGAAGCCCACGGCCACGGCCCCTTCCCTGCGGAGGGAGCGCGTGTCGCCGGCAACATCCGGGTTGGAAACCAACGTGAGCGTGAGACGATCGCCGACCTCGCTCCGCTTGAGCTTCGCCTCGCCGGCACCTTCAGGCCGGAAGTCGGCCACCGCCGCGGCGAAGACGGAGACGTCCGCCGCGCCCACCAGCTCGCGCACCGCGTCGTGCATCTCGACGGCCGTCTCCACGGCTACCACGTCCACGCCCTCGGGCCACGGCAGCTTGCTGGGGCCCGACACGAGGGTCACCTGCGCCCCCCTGCGCCATGCTGCCTGGGCCAACGCATAGCCCATGCGTCCGGAGGAGCGGTTCCCCACGTAGCGCACCGGGTCCACCGGCTCCCGGGTGGGTCCCGCCGTGACCAGCACCCTTCGGTCCCGAAACGCCGCCTCGGTCCCCAGCGCCCGGCCCACGTGCTCCTCGATCTGCCACGGCTCCAGCATCCGGCCCGGGCCCTCCCCTTCG
>JASFRY010000032.1:0-15798 GCA_050114675.1 Gemmatimonadota bacterium
GGGTGGGGAGCCAAGCTCCCCACCCCCCTCTGCGTCGTGGGTGGCGCCGGACTCGACGGCCCCGGCGGACTACCGCCCCGGGTCAGGCGGGCTGACCCTCGCCGACGTGCTCCCTCATCCAGGCCGTGGAGACCGACTTGGGCCGGGTGATGGGCTCACCCACCGCACGGCTCATGACGAGCTGCGAGCAGATGCCCATGGCGCGGCTCACGCTGAAGAGCACCGTGTAGTAGCTCATCTCGGTGATGCCGAAGTGATACAGCAGCGAGCCGGAGCCCGCGTCCACGTTGGGCCACGGGTTGGCGGCCTTCCCGTGCTCCTGCAGAACCTTCGGGATGACCTCGAAGCCCACCGCCACCGTCTTGAAGACCGGATCGTTGGGGAAGTGCTTCTGCCCGAAGGCGTGGAACGCGGTGAAGCGCGGGTCGGTGGCCCGGAGGACGGCGTGGCCGTATCCGGGCACCACGCGGCCGCTGTTCAGGGTCTCCCAGGTGTACTCCTCCATCTGCTGGGGCGTCGGTGCACCGCCGAAGCGATCCATGACGCCCAGGATGAACTTGAGGCACTCCTGGTTGGCCAGGCCGTGGAGCGGGCCGGCGAGACCGGCGAGGCCGGCGGCCACGGCGTAGTACGGGTCGGACAGGGCCGACGCGACCACGTGGGCCGTGAAGGCGCTCACGTTGCCGCCCTCGTGGTCACTGTGCAGGACCATGTAGAGCCGCATGAGATCCTGGAACACCGGATCGTCCACGCCGAGCATGTGGGCGTAGTTCGCGCCCCAGTCGAGCTTCGGATCGGGCAGGATCGGGTCGCCCTTGTCGTACCGGATCCGGTACACGCCCGCGGCCAGGGCCGGGAGCTTCGCCAGGAGGTTCATGCTGTCGTCCAGCGCGGCCTCCCAGTACTCGTCCTTCTTCATGCCCTCGTCGTACCGCCGGCGGAAGACCGACTGCTCCTCCAGCGTCGTGATGGCGGTGATCAGCATGTCCATGGGGTGCGCCGTGTGCGGCATGTCCTTGAGGACCTTCCACACGTAGTCGGGCACCTCGGAACGGGCGAACAGGTTCTGCTCGAGGGTCTTGAGCTCCTCGTCGTTGGGGAGCCGCCCGACGACCAGGAGGAAGAAGATCTCCTCGGCCATCCGATCCGCGAGCTGGTCGATGGGGATACCGCGGATCATGAGTCCCTTGTAGGGATCGACCAGCGAAGTGTCGCAAACGAGGCCCTTCACGCCTCGCATGCCCCCGTAGGCCTGCTTCACCGTCACCTCGGAGATCACGGCATCACCGTGCTCCTTGACGATGTCGGTGATCTCCTGCCTCATCTGGGGAATGCGCTGGGCGAGCGCCTCTTTGATGGTGGACATGGGCGCCTCCTGGAGCACAGGTCGCCGGGCAGACGCTGGCGTCCACGCGGCCCCGTGCGGTGCGTTGATGGATGGCTGGCTGGGCGCGGCACGCAGGCCGCGCAGGCAGGGACCGTCGTCTCAAGCTCGCCGGCGTTTGCCGACGGGCGTATCAGGAAACGTCCCCTGAACCGGTCGGGGTTTTCCCCACGAATCGGCGATAACGAGATCGAGGTCACGATTCGTCGACACATGCCCGGGATGACCGCCGAAACCCACTGACACCCCTCGTTGCCCGTCGAGCCGCACCCTGCCATTTTCCTAAGAGCCACGGGCGTTCGGACCTCCCATCCTTACGACGACACTCCTCCCGGCTCTCGCATCCGCGTTGACAGGGCGATGATCGAAGATCTGGAAGGCATCAAGAGAGACGTCGCAGAGGTCAAGTTCCTGATCCACGACCTGCGCGTGGAGAGCTTCATCAACGAAGTGATCCACTATCACGTGACGGTCAATACCGATCTGGAGGTCCATAACGTAAGCCAGGCCCAGGCCATCCACGCGAAGGATGTGCAGGAGCTGAGGGCCCGGGCGCTGAACCAGCGCCAGAAGCTCCAGGAGTACTCCAACGCCGTGAAGAGCTTCTCGCCGGACCACACGATTCTGGCGCTGGGCAAGGACTATATCGACACGGTCTACGACCTCTGTGACCTGATCCTGGATCCACGCTGGGGTCGGAGCGGCCAGGTGCTGGAGTTCCTGCCGCCGGATTCGCGCAGCCGGCGATCCCATTCCCACTACCTGAACTGCATCCGCTGGATCTGCGCCGTCCACGCCCGCATCCAGCACTTCCGGAACGAGACGACCGGCGAGGATCTCTCCCCACAATTCGACATCGCCGCCGAGATCCAGGACTTCGTCCGCCACGTCATCCGCGGCTACGTGGCCGAGAAGAGCGGCGCCAGGGTGGAGATCCAGGTCGACCGGATGGACTCCGCCGTTCTGAAGGGGAACCTCTACCGTTTCCGCAGGATGTTCTTCAACCTGGTCATGAACGCCGTCGACGGGATGAAGGACCGCAAGGTCGGCATCCTGAACATCAGCGCGACGGTCGAGGGCGACCGGGTCGCGCTGAAGGTGCGTGACAACGGCTCGGGAATGCCCGAGTCGAAGGTCCAGCAGCTCCTGACGAACCGGGCCAGCCTCGACGGAGAGATCCATTCGCTCGGCTTCGTGTTCGTGAGGCAGACCGTCGCCGATTTCTCAGGTGACCTGTCCATCGACAGCGAAGTGGGCAAGGGAACGACGATCACGATCTCGCTTCCATACATGGAAGGGGTGACCGATGTCCCGGACCGGCCCCTGGAGTGCGAGAAGCTCGAGATCCTCCGTGACTTCGAGGACGTGCGCTCGAGCGGCAAGGCGGCCTGGGCCAAGAAGAGCGAGGTGTCCTCGGGCGATCGGAACGCGGCATGTGGTGAGACCATCTTCGCCGCCTACAAGATCTCGGAAGCGCCCTTCCCCGGCAGCATCTTCTCCATCGGCGTGACCGACGAAGATACGATCGACTTCTTCACGCACCGCCCCTACGAGCGGGAGTGGAACATCACGCACGAGGACCTCTCGCCCATGCTCTTCGAGGCCGCCGTGCGCGGGCGGCTCGAGGAGGACGAGGACAAGGCCCCGGTCCTGATCCTCAAAGCTCCAATCAGCGTACGTGAGTACTTCGACTTCCGGGAGGTCCCGGAACCGGACCGCAGCGCAGAGCGATTCGTTGCCATGGTCCACGACGAGTACGTACGCATCGCGCGCAAGCTGATCGACACAGGGCTGCCCACCGAGATCGGCGTTCATCTCACAGACGTGCAGAAGTTCTTCCAGGAGAGCACGGAACTCCTGGAGACCGAGCCTTTTCCGCTCGACCTGCTGGCGAAACAGCGGCTGACCTCGGAAGGGGATTCGTGATGACAGAACGTTGTTCCGTGCCAAACCCGTACCCCCGTCCGCCGACGACAAAGCCATTGTCGCCGAGACTCGCGGATGGGTGAACACAAGCCCAAGGAGTCAGGTCGATGTCCAGCCTCAAGGAAACGCTGCGGCAGAAGATAGAGGAACACCGTCCCCGGACCACGAGGCTTCTCAAAGAGGCCTCTGACGTCAAGCTCGGCGATGTCACGATCGGTCAGGCCATCGGTGGAGCTCGCGGAGTCAGGTGCCTGGTGACGGACACCTCCTATCTCGACCCCATGGAGGGCATCCGTTTCCGGGGCAAGACCATCCCCGAGACCTTCGAGGCTCTGCCCAAGGTCGCCGGCCGCGACTACCCCACCGTGGAGTCCTTCTGGTACTTCATCCTGACCGGTGAGATTCCGACGCTGGAGCAGGCGCAGGAGGTGGAGGAGGACTTCAAGAAGCGCGCCCAGGTCCCGAAGTACGTCTGGGACGTCCTGCGCGCGTTGCCCAAGGACTCCCATCCCATGGCGATGTTCTCCAGCGCCATCGTGGCGATGCAGCGTGATTCCGTATTCGCAAAGGCCTACAACGAAGGCCTGAGCAAGATGGACCTGTGGGATCCCACGTACGAGGACGCCTCGAACCTCCTGGCCAAGCTGCCGACCATCGGAGCCTACATTTATCGCCTCAAGTTCAAGGACGGCGATATCATCGACCCGGATCCGAACCTGGACTTCGGCGGCAACTTCGCCCACATGATGGGCATCGACGCGCCGTACGACGACGTGGCGCGCATGTACTTCATCCTGCACTCGGACCACGAGTCCGGGAACGTCTCGGCGCACACCATCCACCTGGTGGCCTCGGCACTGTCCGATCCCTACTACGCGCTGTCGGCGGGGATCAATGGCCTGGCGGGCCCGCTGCACGGCCTCGCCAACGAGAACGTGCTGCGCTGGACGCAGGACTTCATCGAGAAGCTCGGCGGCAAGGAGCCGACCAAGGAAGTGATCCGGGAGGCGCTCTGGGACACGCTGAACAGCGGACAGGTGATCCCCGGATACGGGCACGCCGTGCTGCGTAAGACGGACCCGCGCTACATGTCGCAGCGGGAGTTCTGCCTGAAGAACCTGCCGGACTACCCGCTCTTCAAGGTCATCAGCATGATCTACGAGGTGGCGCCGGACGTGCTTATGGAGCACGGCAAGGCGAAGAACCCCTGGCCCAACGTCGATGCGCAGTCCGGCGTGATCCAGTGGTACTACGGGGTTACCGAGTACTCGTTCTATACGGTGCTCTTCGGCATCGGCCGCGCCATCGGGACCCTGGCCAACATCACGTGGGACCGGGCGCTCGGCTATCCCATCGAGCGGCCCAAGTCGCTGACGACGGCCATGCTCGAGGAGGCCGCGGGGTTCAAATAGACCCTCGAATCGGCGCCCCGGTGAGACGCTTGCGTTTCGTGGGGTGAGAGCGGAAAGCCCCGGCGGGCTCGTGAACCCGCCGGGGCTTCTTCTTACGGACCGCTCAGGTGGTCGCTGACCGATCCGGGCAGGCTTCCCCTTCTTCGGCGACCGGCTGGCTCACTCCGACCGCACGGTTCGCCCGACGATGAGCGTGATGTTGTCGGTCCCCCCGCCCTCGAGGGCGTCGTCGAGGAGCTGCTCCACCACCTGGCGGGAGCTGGTCATGTTGGCCAGGCGCTCCTTGATGCGCTCGTCCGACACGTGCTTGGTGAGCCCGTCGCTGCAGAAGAGGAACACCGTACCCCAATCACGCACCACGCGGCTGACCACCGGCGCCAGCTGTTCCCCTCCCAGGGCGCTGGACAGGATATGGGCCCATCGGGTCCGCTCGGCCATGGTCCGCGTAAGGACACCGCTGTCCACCAGCTCCTGAGCCAGGGTCTGGTCCTGGGAGATCTGGGTGAGGTCGCCGTCGCGGTAGACGTAGCAGCGCGAATCCCCCACCTGCAGCAGATACGCTTGGGGCCAGAGGCCCAGGAAGAGTGTCAGCGTGGTGGCGAAACGGCGTCCCCCGCCCTCCCGCTCGGCATCCTTGAGGAGGCTCTCGTGTACCTCGAGCGCGGCCTCGTGGAGGAGCCGAGAGAACACCTCGGGATCCTCGGACTCCTTGAACTCCCCTTCGTAGAAGAACCTGGAGACTGCCTGGACCAGGCTGTCCACGGCCCGCCGCGCAGCAGCCTCACCCCCATCGTGTCCCCCCACCCCGTCGGCCACCACTGCCAGGGACGCCAGGCGCTCCAGATACGCCACGTCGGCTCCGCCCACGTTGAGGCTCGTGCTATCCACCCAGACCCCCCGGGCCAGACCCCCTACGAAGAAATGGTCCTGGTTCTCCTTCCGGACCTTGCCGATGTGGGTGGCACCCCAGGCGTCGATGTCGGAGAACTGCGGGCGGGAGGGGCTGTTCATGGATCGTCCTTCCGTGGTGGTGCCCCGACGGGCCGGGGCTTCGAGGGAGGAGGGAATCGGCATGAACGCCAAGATGTGCTCATGGCGATGGAAGGGCCAGGATCATCGTGGGTGGACTTACGGCGGCCCTCATCGTCCTTTACCGCCCTCCAGCCGCGCCCGCGCCTCCTCTGCCCAGTTGTGCACGACCAGGAGCTGTGGAGGCTCGCCCTTGAGCACCAGGAGCTTCTTTCCGTCGGGTGCCACGTCGTAGTTGGCGTGAGGTGCGAGGCTGGGCATGAAGACATCGTCCATGAAGTCCCCCCGGGAGACGACGTGGAACGTGGGCGAGGGCGATACCTGGGCCATCCTGAATTTGCCCTCCGCACGGTAGAAAAGGCTTCGGCCGTCCCGCGACCACACGGGCTCCCTCCCTCCCCGGAGAGAAACCTGCACCGGGGCTCCGGCGCCCGAGAGGGGGAGGGCCACGACCTGGGGAACCCCGCTCTCGGCGCTCACCAGGGCCACCCAACGGCCGTCGGGCGAGATCCGGGCCTGGTCCTCGGAGGCCTGTGTATCCGCGATGGGGCGCGGCGTGCCGTCGGGCAGCTCCTTGACCATCACGTCGGCCTGAGCCGTGTCGATCTGGTACACCAGACTGCGCCCGTCGGGGGTGAGCACGCCCTCGAAGTACTGCGCATCGTCGTCTTCCAGCAGCGGCGTCGCAGGTGCGCTCCTGTCGGCCGGCTGCCACCAGATTGCAGAGCGGCTATCCCGTACGGCGCGGAAGAGGAGGTGGCTCCCGTCGGGCGTCCACTCGGGCCTGTCGTTCGTCGTGCCCCCGGTGGTGAGCCGCACGACGCTGCCCGGAGCCACGTCGGCCACCCAGATGTCCGACGAGCTGCCCGACGCGATGGCCACGGCAATCCGCGTTCCGTCGGGCGAGTACCGTGGGAACCTGTACGGCCGAGCGTCGGGCAGAACCGGGACCTGCTGCCCCGACGGGTCCGCCAGGACGAGCGTGGCGTCGAGGCTTCCTCCCTGATAGGCCAGTGTTCCCGTACTCGAGAGTACCGCTACGCCCGTGCCCCGGGCGGCTGTGGCCACACCGTCTCCTACCGGCACGGGCTGGCCTTCCACGTCGCCCGACTCCAGGTCCAGGGGCACGGCCAGGATGGTCCCGGTCTGATCGGTGTAGATCAGGCGACCATCCAGCATCCCCAGGGGCGCCGTACCCGTGAGATCGAGGCGACGAGCGCGGCCCGCGGAAAGGTCCAGAACCCCGATGTGCGCGTCCTCGGCGGCGCCGCGACCCCAACTCTCGTACAGCACGTGTCTCCCGTCGGAAAGCACCACAGGGTAGAGCTGCCCCGTCTCCCCGTGGGCGCTGTCCACCGGTGCGGCGGGGCGCGCTTCTCCGCCGGTGACGTCGATCCGCAGGAGGGGACCCATCAGGACCCTGCCGATCAACAGCTCGTCGCTTCCGGCCCATGCCAGGGAGATGACGTTTCCATACTCCCCCACGACCTGGGGAGCGCCCCCACCCACCGAGACCCTCTGGACCCGCCCCGCCGCCCAGAAGGCGATGGAGGTCCCATCGGGCGAGAAGGTGGGGAGATAGCCTTCCTCGGTCCCCGGTAGCGCACGCGCGGCGGCCTCGTCCAGCCGTCGCACGTAGATCCTGCGGACGGTCTGATCGTCCGTGGCGGGAAACGCGATGGTGGACCCGTCTCGGGAGATGGCCAGGTCAGGGCCCTGTGCATCGGAGAGGACCGGCTGGAAGCCGGGGGGAAGGTCGACGCGGAAGCGCACGACGGCGTCGGGCCGAGCGGCGCGGCTGGCCAGCCAGCTTCGGAGGGCCACGCCCGAGGACACCAGGGTCAGGAGCCCCAGCGCCCAGACCAGGGGATTGCGGAGCGTCGCCCTCGGCCCGGCCGCAGGTGCGCGGCTCCGCGTCCCGCGTCCGGTGGCAGCACGCACCCCGGACCCGTCCTTCAAAGCCTCCGCGAACGCCTGGGCGGTGGCGAAGCGGTCCGCCGGGAGCTTCTCAAGTGCCGTGAGCACCGCCGCCTCCACGTGGGGCGGGATGGTGTGGCGCTGGGTGGTGAGGGGCCGGGGTGGCTCGGTGAGCATGCGCGCCGCGATGGCCTGGGCCGTGGAGCCCGTGAACGGCGGATCGCCCGTGAGCATCTCGTAGAGCATGCACCCCAGGGAGTAGATGTCCGCTCGGGCGTCGATCTCCCGCTCCCCCATGGCCTGCTCGGGGCTCATGTACGTGGGGGTGCCCAGGCTCATCCCCGTCTCGGTCATCCGTGACGAGCCCGCCGTGCTCAGCGCCAGGGCGATGCCGAAGTCGGCCACCAGGGGCTGGCCGTCGTGAAGGAGGATGTTCTCGGGCTTGATGTCCCGGTGGATGACGTCCCGGCGGTGGGCGTAGTCCAGCGCCGACGCCACGCCCCCGGCGATGCGCAGAGCGTCGTCGATGGGGAGGTGCTTCTCCCGGTCCAGGCGGTCCCGCAGCGACTCGCCCTCCACGTACGGCATGACGTAGAAGAGGAAGGAGTCGGCCTCGCCCGAGTCGAAGAGGGGGAGGATGTGGGGGTGCTGGAGGTTGGCGGTCGTGCGGATCTCGGCCAGGAAGCGCTCGGCGCCGATGACCGCGGCGAGCTCGGGCCGCAGCACCTTGAGGGCCACCTTCCTGTCGTGGCGGAGGTCCTGGGCCAGGTAGACGGTGGCCATGCCGCCCTCACCGAGCTCGCGCTCGATGCGGTAGCGGTCGGAGAGGGCGGCGGTGAGGCGATCGAGGATTCCACTCATCGGCCGGTCACCTCCGATAGCCAGTTCCTCATCAGCACCAGCCCCCCATCGGTGGCCTGTGTTTCGTCCAGCGGCTGCAGAAAGACAAAATGCTCGTCGTCCGGCATGACGGCATAGGTATGCCTGGAGGGGTTCTCCACGAACCGGCGCGCGTTGAACAGGGTGGTGTGCGCACCCGGTGTGAAGGTCGGCGCGTCCGAGACTGCAACCGCCACCAGGTCACCATCGACATTTCGGTAGAAGAGCTCCCTTCCCGAATGTGACCAGCGGGGCCCGGCGCCGCCGTCTTCCGAAATCTGCCAGATCCCCCCTACGGTGTTCGGGAAGGGCCGGACGTAGACTTCCGGTCGTCCGGATGCATTCGACACATACGCGAGCCAGTGCCCATCCGGCGAGATCGCGGGACTGACCTCCCGTGCATCGGTCGTGACCAGCGGGATGGGCGTCGTGTCGCCGCCGGTCCGCACGGCGAGAATGTCCCCGTCCCCCTTGGACCCGGTGTCGGTGCGATATACCAACCACGCTCCGTCCGGCGACCAGCAACCCTCGAAGATCGGGCGTGACTCGGAGATCTCGACGGGTGCCGCTTGCCCGCTCCCGTCGGCGGGCTTGGTCCAGAGGCCGATCTCCTCATCGGCGTCCGACACGTACAGGACGGTCGCGCCGTCAGGCGACCAGGCCGGTCCGAAGTTGTATTCTCCCGTGAAGGTCAGCCGCGTCGCGATCCCGGTGTCGAGGCTGATCACGAAGAGCCTGCCATGCCCAGTTGCGCTGTCGGCAACGCTGAGCACGACCCGGCTGCCGTCCGGAGAGAGCGACATGCTGCCGTCCAAGCTCGACGCCTTTGTCAAGGTCGTATCGACGCTGCCGTCCCGCGCGACCCTCGTGATCGCTACGTATCCTCCGATCGGAACGGCCGTTCCCTCGGCGTACAGCAGCGTGCCGTCCCGGCCGACCGCCGCATCGGGCATACCCGAAATCGCACGGATTCCCTGGAGAAGCGACGTCGGGGCGCCGCGCACGGTGAGCTGCCGGGCGTCGAACGGCGCCGCCAGCAGCTGGCCGGCGCTGGTCGCGTACAAGAGCGTTCCGCGCACCACCCACGCCGCCCCGGCATCCACACCCAGCTCTCGCACGCTGTCGGTGGCGAGGTCGAGCGCGAACGCACGGACCGTTCCCGCGGCAGCGCTCACGAGGACGGCCCGCGCACCCGGCACGGCCGTGACTTTGAGGATGGTCGCGGACGTCCTGTGGACGCGCCGGGTAGGTCCCCCTTCGGCCGGGATCGAGTAGAGGGCCCCTCCGTTGCCACCGATGAACACGATCGTCCCGTCGTCCAGCCACGACGCGCCGTGGCTCGCCGCCGAATCGGAGAGTTGGATCGGCGGGCCGCCCTGGCGAGGCACCTTTTCGAGCCTCCCATTCGACGCGTACACGATCCACCGTCCATCGGGTGAGAACGATGGGCCGGCGGGAAGGCCCGGGGAGACGGGTGCCAGGGGGGTCGGCTCCAGCACACCGCGCTCCTTGATCCAGAGACGGCGCGTTCCTCCGACGGTGTCGTCGTACACGATCGCGGAGCCGTCGGGCGCGATCGCCGAGCCGAGCACGACCGCACCGGGTCCGGGGTCCGCCTGCAGGACGACATGCTCGCGGGTGGCCACCGGGGCGGGCGTCGGACGGAGCCAACCCCAGAGCGCGGCGGCGGTGAGCACGGCGACCAGGCCGTAGGTCAGCGCCGGGCGGCGGGCGGGTGAGGCGGATCTGTCCGAAGCCGCCGCGGCGGCCGTGCCCACGCTGAAGTGGGGATCCGCCAGCGCGTCGGCGAACGCCTTCGCCCTCTCGAACCGGTCGGCCGCCAGCTTCTCCAGCGCCTTGTCCACCGCCGCCGCCACGTTGGGCGGTACCGACTTGCGTACCTCCCCTACTGGGCGCACCGGGTCGGCGATGATCCGCACGATGATCTGCTGCGCCGACGAGCCCACGTGCGGTGGATCCCCGGTGAGCATCTCGTACAGCACGCTCGCCAGCGAGTAGACGTCGCTCCGGCCCGTGATCTCCTTCTCCGCCGTCGCCTGCTCCGGGCTCATGTAGTGCGGCGTGCCCAGGCTCATCCCGGTCTCGGTCATCCGCCCGCCCGCCGCCGCGCTCACCGCCAGCGCGATCCCGAAGTCCGCCACCATGGGACGGCCGTCGTGGAGCAGGATGTTCTCCGGCTTGATGTCACGGTGGATCACTCCGCGGCGGTGGGCATAGTCCAGGGCGTCCGCCACCTCCCGGGTGATGCGCACCGCCTCCTCCACCCCCAGCTGGGTCTCCCTGCTCAGCTTGTCCCGGAGCGTCTCCCCCTCGATGTACGGCATCACGTAGAAGAGGAAGCCGTCGGCGGTGCCCGAGTCGAAGAGCGGGAGGATGTGTGGGTGCTGGAGCTGGGCGGTGGTGGTGATCTCCTGGACGAAGCGCTCCGCGCCCAGGACCGCGGCCAGCTCGGGCTTGAGCACCTTGATGGCCACCTGCCGCTGGTGCTTCAGGTCCTCGGCCAGGTACACGGTGGCCATGCCGCCCTCACCGAGGCGGCGCTCGATGCGGTAGCGGTCGGCCAGGGCGGCGGTGAGGCGGTCGGCCACGCTATCCATCCCTGCTCATCCGCACCGGCTCATCGACCACCGGAGCCGCGCATCCGCGCGGCCAGCTCGGTGCTCCATCCGTAGACGACGTCGTACTCCGGCGTCCGGGTGCTCCGGACCATCAGGAAGCGGGTGCCGTCCGGTGACACGTCGTAGTTGGCGTGTGGGTTCGGGGCGAAGGCGTAGGTGTCGGGAAAAAGGTCGGTACGACCGGTGACGGTGAACCCGCCGGTCGTGCTCACGGATGCGGCGACGACATGGCGACCATCGCGGTAGAAGATCCGCTTCCCGTCCCGCGCCCACACGGGCTCGGTGCCGCCCGAGACCGAGATCTGCACCTGGCCGCCGGGGCCCGGAAACGGTTGCACCACGACTTGCGACGTTCCCGATGCGTCGGTCACGAAGGCCACCCAATGCCCGTCGGGGGAGACGCGCGGCTGCGCTTCCACGAATCGCGTCGCCGCAACGGGGTGGGACGCCGTGTCGCCCTCGAGCGCCCGATACATGATATCGGCCTGGGTCACCCCCCCATCGTCCACCTGGTAGACGAGGGTCTTGCCGTCCGGTGTGATCACGCCCTCGAAGAAGCTGTGCGCTTCGCTCTCCAGCAATGGCGCCGCCGGCGCGCTCTGGTCGGCGGGCTGCCACCAGATCGCCGTCGGGCCGCCGCGATCCGAGCGGTAGAGCACCCGACGTCCACCGGGGGTCCACTCGGGGCGATCGTTCTGGGTGCCGGAGTTGGTGATCCGTGTCGGCGTACGCGACGCGAGATCGTAGAGCAGGATATCCGAGCGTCCTTCGGTCCCCACCGCCAAGGCGATGCGCTTCCCGTCCGGGGAGAGCCGAGGGAAAGCGTAGGCTTCCGGCTTGGCCAGCAGCGGCGTGAATCGACCCTGCAGATCCACCCAACCCACCGTCCCTTCCCGGGTTGCCGGCTCGTACACCAATGTCCCGGTAGGTGACAAGTCGGCCATGGTGGCTGCAGCCAGCGTCGTGGCGACCAGGGGCCCGAGCGCCACCGGCGTGCCGGTCGCCCTTCCGCCGTCGAGATCGAAGGGAACGCCCATGAGGGCGCCGGAGGGCAGGACGTAGACGAGGCTCCCATCTACGTAGCCGAGCACGTCCAGGAGCGTCATGTCAAATCGTCGGACTGCCCCCGTCTCCAGCGTCACCTCGGCCAGACGCGTCTCGGCCAGCCCGTCCGCCCGCGTAATGGTGAACAGCGCCGTCTTTCCGTCCGATAGCGCGAGCGGCTGCCTGTAGGATTCACTTTCGGGGGAATCCACCCTGGCCAGCAACCGCGACGCGCCGCCGTCCTCCGGAAACACGACAAGGCCGGGCGCGGCGGCGACGATGATCCGACCGGACGCGCTCCACGATATCCCGATGGAAGGGGCCCCGGCGTCGCCGACCTGCACCGGCGCGCCCCCCGAAGCCTGAACCTTCCAGACCACGGTTCCGACGAGATAGGCAATCCACTGGCCATCAGGCGAGAAGCAGGGCTGCAGCGCTCCGTCCGTGCCGGCGATGACGTGTGCATCGCTCTCACTGAGCGGCCGGAGGTAAAGCCGCGACGTACCCGTCGAATCGGGAAGCGCGTAGGCGACCGCGCTTCCGTCCGGGGAGACGGCCACGTTCGTGCCGAGGCCCGCGTTGGTGATGAGCATCGTCGAGGGCAAGCCGATCTCGAGCCGCACCACGGGACGAGGGGCCTCACGATGCGCGGCCCGCCACTGCGACACTGCGACGCCGGCGGTGCCGACCAGGGCCGCCGCGAGGCCGAGCACGACGGGGTGACGGGCCAGAGCGCGGACGGTCGCGGCACCGCCCGAAGGCGCGTCCGCTGACACACGGGTGGAGAAGTGCACGTCCGCCAGCGCCTCCGAAAACGCCCGGGCGCTCTCGAACCGGTCCGCCGGCAGCTTCTCCAGCGCCTTGGACACCGCCGCCGCCACGTTGGGGGGAACGGATTTCCGAACCTCCCTCACCGGCCTCGCCTCGTCGGCGATGATCTTCACGATGATCTGCTGCGCCGATGACCCCGTGTGCGGCGGATCCCCGGTGAGCATCTCGTACAGCATGCTGGCCAGCGAGTAGATGTCGCTCCGACCGGTGATCTCCTTTTCCGCCGTCGCCTGCTCCGGGCTCATGTAGTGCGGCGTGCCCAGCGACAGCCCCGTCTCGGTCATCCGGCCGCCCGCCGCCGCCGATACGGCCAGCGCGATCCCGAAGTCCGCCACCATGGGCCGGCCGTCGTGGAGCAGGATGTTCTCCGGCTTGATGTCCCGATGGACCACGCCCTGGCGGTGGGCGTAGTCCAGCGCGTCCGCCACCTCCCGCGTGATCCGCACCGCCTCCTCCACGCCGAGCTGCGTCTCCCGGTCCAGCTTGTCCCGCAGCGTCTCCCCCTGGATGTACGGCATCACGTAGAACAGGAAGCCGTCGGCGGTGCCCGAGTCGAAGAGCGGCAGGATGTGCGGGTGCTGGAGTTGCGCGGTGGTGGTGATCTCCTGGACGAAGCGCTCAGCGCCCAGGACCGCGGCCAGCTCGGGCTTCAGCACCTTGATGGCCACCTGCCGCTGGTGCTTCAGATCCTCGGCCAGGTACACCGTGGCCATGCCGCCCTCACCGAGCTGGCGCTCGATGCGGTAGCGGTCAGCCAAGGCGGCCGTGAGGCGATCGGCGGGCATCGTCACGACGGCGCCTCGGCGAGGAGGCGCTCCCACCCCAGCACCAGCGAGAAGGACTGGACCTCGGGCCTGAGGACGAAGGCGAAGCGCCGGCCGTCGGGGCTCACGTCAAACCCGTTCACCATCCACCCTGCCAACACCTCGGCGGGGACGACGACCTCCGCGTTCCCCGGACCGGCGGCGTCCATGGCCACGGCCACGGCGTTGCCCGTGGCGTCCATATAGAACAGCTCGGAGCCGTCGGCGCGCCAGGCGGGCATCCAGCCTCCGACGCCGGCGGAGACCCGCACCGGCGCTCCGGGGCCGTTGTATGGCCGCACGAAGACGTCCCTTCGGCCGCCCGCCGAGACGGTGTAGGCCAGCCACCGTCCCCTGGGATCATAGCGCATCTGCCAGACGGCGCCCGGCGTGTCGAAGAGGTGGTGCACCGTATCCGCCTCCAGGTCGTACTCCCACACCTCGTCCAGCGCCCGAGTCGTCGGACCGCGCGAGAAGACCATCCGCCTACCGTCCGCCGACAGGTCTTCGATGACCCGGCCGGTGCAGCATCCGGAGGGCTCCTGGAAGGGGTACGGCGACACCGTGCGCTCCAGGCCGCTAGCCGTAGAGGCAGCACGCACAGACCGCCCGGAGAGCCCGGCGACGAAAAACACCGCGGTGTCTCCCGGCGCCCACAGCGGTCCGAACGCGGTCTCCTGCCCGCTTTCCGGGCTCCCGCCTACGAGCGTCCACGCCCTGCTGGCCAGGTCCATGGCGTTGACGTTCCAGCCGCCCAGGGCCAGGCGCCGCCCGTCGCGGGAAATGCGGGGCTGGCCCCAGCCCCTCGGGACCCCCAGCCGTTCGAGCAGCCCCCGGTCCCGCTCCACGAGCCCGACCATACCCCCGCCGGCCCCCAGCGTGTCGGCCCCCTGTCCTCCGGGCAGCGCCGCGACCAGCACCCCGTTGGCCGAGGCCGAGGCGGCGGTGTACGAGCCGGGGTTGGGCACCCGCGCGAGGATGGGGACCGGCTCGCCCACCAATCGGCCGGCGCCCGTGTCGATGCGCTGGGCCAGGAAGCGGTCTCCCCCGTTCCAGAGGAGGTAGTCGGGGGGAGCCAGGACGGCCTGGTGACGCCAGAGGTCCCGCAGGTAAACCAGGGAGTCGCTCCCCAGCTCGCCCAGCCACACCCCCATATCGCCGGTGGCGATGAAGTGACGCCCGTCCCCGAGAAACTGCGGGTGTAGTGCGCGGCTACCCTGCCCTGCCTCCGCCACCGCCACGCTGCAGACTGGGTCGTCGAGCCGTGTGGCCTCGAGGCTCGTCCCCCGCGAGAAGAGGATCGTGCCGTCGGGGGCCCAGGTCCCTCCCATGGTATGCTCCGCCGGGCAGAGGGTGCGCACCGTCCCGGTGGCCAGCTCCACCGCCTTCAGAGAGTCCCCCTCGACGAACCCAAGGAACTTCCCGTCGGGCGACCAGAAGGGGAGGGTCGCCCAGACCGTCTGCTTCAGGTACCGTGTCTCCCCCGTTCCCAGAGACCGGACGGCGAGGCCAACCCCCTCATCGCTCTGGTCGACCGCGAAGGCCACCGACCGGCCGTCTGCGGAGACGGCGAAGTTGTTGGAGCCGATCCCCGACACCTTCAGCCCCTCCACGTTCAGGGCGGCGAAGACGGGGCTCTCGAAGCCCGCCTCCGGCGCCGGGCGCAGCCACGTGAAAAGGGCAACGCTCACGGCCACCGCAGCCACCACCCACGGAAGGATGCGCCGCACGGCAGTCGCGCCCCCAGCCCCACCGGCGGCCCGCTCGGCCTCCGGCGCCCCCCTCGCCACCGTGAAGTGCCGATCCGCCAGCGCGTCCGCGAACGCCTTCGCCGTCTCGAACCGGTCGGCCGCCAGCTTCTCCAGCGCCTTGTCCACCGCCGCCGCCACGTTGGGCGGTACCGACTTGCGTACCTCCCCTACTGGGCGCACCGG
>JASFRY010000033.1:0-15684 GCA_050114675.1 Gemmatimonadota bacterium
GGAGGACCGGCACCGGGAGATCATGTACCACGTGGGCCGCCCCGGGGAAGATGGGTTCACCGAGCGTCTGGTGGCGGCGTGGGGCGTGGACGGCCACAACTCCCACACCAACATCTGCTCCAGCGGGGCCCGGGCCGGGTATCACTTCTGGATGGGGATGGATCGGCCGAGTCCGGATCATGCGAACGCCAAGGTCATTCTCCTGGTGAGCAGCCACCTGGAGGCGGGGCACTACTTCAACCCCCACGCCCAGCGCATCATCGAGGCCCGGAAGAACGGCGCCAAGCTCATCGTGCTGGATACCCGTCTGTCCAACACGGCCACCCACGCCGACCACTGGCTCTCCCCCTATCCGGGCTCCGAGCCCGCCATCTTCCTGGCCATCGCCGCCTGGATGATCCGGGAACGGCGCTACGACCGGGACTATGTGCGGCGCTGGTGGAACTGGCAGGAGTACATGGCCGAGGTGCAAGGTCGGCCCGAGGCTTCCTTCGAGGACTTCGAGGCGGCGCTGGAGGAGGAGTACGCTGCCTACACCTTCGAATTCGCGGCCGGCGAGTCGGGGATCGAGGCAGAGACCCTGCGTGAGGTGGCACGCGTCGTGGCATCGGCGGGCACGCGCCTCACGACCCACAACTGGCGGAGCGCGTCGGCGGGCAACCTGGGTGGATGGCAGGTGTCGCGCACGCTGTTCATGCTCAACGCCATGCTGGGTGCCGTGGCCACCGAGGGGGGGACGTTCCCCAACGCGTGGAACAAGTTCGTGCCGCGGCCCATCCACCTCCCGCCGCGTCATCCCGACTACTGGAACGACCTGACCTGGCCCCGGGACTACCCCCTCTCCCTCATGGAGATGTCCTTTCTCCTTCCCCATCTGCTGAAGGACCGGGGCGGATACCTGGATGTGTACTTCACCCGGGTCTACAACCCGGTGTGGACCAATCCCGACGGCTTCAGCTGGATCGAGATGCTCACCGATCCGGGGAAGATCGGACTCCATGTGGCCCTCACACCCACCTGGAACGAGAGCGCCTTCTTCGCCGACTACGTCCTCCCCATGGGGCACGGACCCGAGCGGCACGACCTGACGTCCCTGGAGCAGTACGACGGTCAGTGGATCGCCTTCCGCCAGCCGGTGCTCCGCGCCGCGCGAGGCCGCATGGGTGAGCCGGTGGACGACACCCGTCAGGTGAATCCAGGGGACGTGTGGGAGGAGAACGAGTTCTGGATCGAGCTCACCTGGCGCATCGACCCCGACGGGGCGCTGGGGATCCGACCGTTCGTGGAATCGGTGAAGCGTCCGGGAGAGAAGCTGGACCTGGACGAGTACTACGGCTGGATCTTCGAGAACTCGGTGCCCGGCCTCCCGCAGGCCGCGGCGGAAGAGGGGCTGGAGCCTCTGGAGTACATGCGTCGCTATGGGAGCTTCGAGGTGGCCAGGAAGGTGGGCGCCGTCAACGAGGAACCCGTGCCGGAGGACGAGCTCGTCGACGTTCACGAGGACGCGGCGGGACGGGTGTTCACCCGGGCGCCCGAGCCCGACTCGCCCAACGTGGTTCCCCTCCCACCGGTGGATCCCGACGCCGAGGGCCGGCGCCGGGCCGGCGTTCGCGTGGAGGGTCGCCTGCTCCGCGGCTTCCCCACTCCGTCGGGGAGGCTGGAGTTCTGGTCTCGAACCCTCCACGATTGGGGGTGGCCCGAGCTGGCCGTTCCGGCGTATGTGAAGAGTCAGGTACACCGCCAGAACCTGGATCGGGACCAGATGTGCCTCATCTCCACGTTCAGGCTCCCCGTTCAGGTCCACACCCGAAGCGCCAACGCCAAGTGGCTCGACGAGATCGCACACACCAATCCGCTCTGGATCCATCCCCTCGACGCGCGTCGGGTGGGGATCGCCGCCACGGGGGACCTGGTGCGCGTCGAGACCGAGATCGGCTACTTCGTGGTCAAGGCGTGGATCACCGAAGGGATCCGGCCGGGCGTCGTGGCCTGCAGCCACCACATGGGTCGGTGGAAGCCCGAGGGCAACGTGGGCCAGCGCGGAGGCATGGCGACGGTGAGGCTGGACCACCAGGGCTCGGCGTGGTCGCTGGCCCGCACCTCGGGCATCGCTCCCTTCCCGTCGGACGACCCCGACACCCTGCGCATCTGGTGGACGGACGTGGGGGTGCACCAGAATCTTACCCATGCCGTTCACCCCGACCCCATCTCCGGCGGCCACTGCTGGCATCAGGCGGTACGGGTGCGCGCGGCGGAACCGGGCGACCGGTACGGAGACATCCACGTGGACGTGGAGCGCTCCCACGCGGTCTTCCGCGCGTGGTTGGAGAAGACCCGTCCCGCCCATCTCCATTCGCCGGACGGCACGCGGAGGCCGTACTGGCTCCTGCGACCCGTGCGGCCGGAGCGGTCGGCCTATCGGCTTCCCCGGGAGGAGGCTTCCGATCCCGACGGAAGCTCCGGAGCGTGATCGGCGGGCTCGCCCGGGTGGCCGACCGCCCATGAGCCAACCGGCGCGGGTGGCCCCGGTGGAGCTGCTCAGGGCTCTCGCGGTGCTGGGCGAGCCTCCGTCCGGGGAGCACGGCGCCGTGGCGGCTGCCGTGGGGCTGGGCGATCCGCCCGACGGCCATGCGTATGCCACCGTCTTCGTGTTCAACCTCTACCCCTACGCCTCGGTCCACATGGGACCCGAGGGAATGCTGGGCGGAGAGGCTCGCGACCGGGTGGCGGGCTTCTGGCGGGCGGTGGGCCGGGCGCCACCGGCCGAGCCGGACCACCTCAGCGCGCTGCTCGGCCTGTACGTGTCCCTCCTCGAGGAGGCCGGGGACCGGGACGGCCCGGAGCGCACGCTTTCCCTCCGGAGCGCCGTGGCGCTCCTCCACGAGCACCTGGCACCATGGGCGCCGGCTTTCCTGGAGCGGGTGGCCCGGGACGCGCCGGGCTTCTACGGACGCTGGGCGGGTCTGCTGGAGCAGACACTCCGGAGCGAGCTGGCGTGGGCGGGGGAGCCTCGGGCCCTTCCGGCCCACCTTCGGGAGGCACCCCCCCTCCCGGATCCGCGCGAGGGCGACGCCGGAGCGTTCCTTCCTGCGCTGCTGGCCCCGGTGCGGTCCGGCATGATCGTCACGCGTTCCGATCTGGCCCGCATGGCGCGGTCGCTGGGACTCGGAGCCCGTCTCGGGGACCGGCGTCGAGTGCTCGAGTCCCTGATGGCCGTGGAGCCCGAAGACGTGCTCCGGGCGCTGGCGGACCACGCCCGTGAGGCGGAAGCCGCCCACGCCGCGCGGGAGCCGACGCTGGGGCCGGCGGCGTCGTTCTGGCGGGACCGTTGCCGCCGGACGGCGCGGCTCCTCACCGAGTTGGCGAACGAGGCCCACGCGGGTGTGCGTCCGGGGGACCTCCCATGACGCCGATGCGCAACTCGCCGGCCCACCGCTTCACCCTCCGGGACGTCTTCGCCGGCCTCAGCGTGGCCGTGATCCTCATCCCCCAGTCCATGGCCCAGGCCGAAGTGGCGGGGATGCCGAACCAGTACGGGCTCTACACGGGAGCGCTCCCGCTCATCGTCGCGGCACTCTTCGCCTCGTCGCCGTATCTGCAGACGGGACCCGTCTCGACCACCTCGCTCCTGACCCTGGGAGCGCTGGTGCCCCTGGCGGCGACGGGGTCGGCGGAGTACGTGAAGATGGCCGCGCTGTTGGCGCTGGTGGTGGGGCTCGCACGCCTGGGCGTGGGCCTCCTCAAGGCGGGATGGGTCTCCTACCTCATGTCCCGCCCCATGCTCACGGGCTTCATGTCGGGGGCGGCCATCCTCATCGTCGGGGTCCAGCTTCCCGCGGCGCTGGGGAGTCCGGCGCCGCCGGGCGGGATCGTGCAGCGGGCCCTCTGGGCGCTGGGACACCCCGCTTCATGGGAGGTGCCGGCCGTCGCCCTCTCCGTCCTCACGGTGGTCGTCGTCACCATCGGCCGGAAGATCCATCCCCTTGTGCCCGGCGTGCTCATCGCGGCGGTGGGCGGGACGATCTACTCGGCCCTCGCGGGCTATGGGGGCCCGACGGTGGGCACCGTCCCGGCGGGATTCCCCCCCTTCTCCCTGGATCTCCCCTGGAGCCGCATGCCTTCGCTGGTGCTCCCCGGGATCGTCATCGCCCTCGTGGGCTTCTCCGAGGCGGCGTCGATCTCCCGGGTGTTCGCTTCGGAGGACCGGGAGCGTTGGGATGCCGATCGGGAGTTCCTGAGCCAGGGGGCGGCCAACATCGCCTCGGCGGTGTCGGGGGGCTTCCCGGTGGGCGGGTCCTTCGCGCGCAGCAGCGTGGCCCGTCTTGCCGGGGCGAGCAGCCGGTGGACGGGCTTCGTCGCCGGCCTCACCGTCCTCCTTTTCGTGCCCTTCGCGCGGATCCTGGGCCCCCTGCCCAAGGCCGTGCTGGCGGGCATCATCATCTCGGCCATCTGGAAGATCTTCAAGCCCCACGAGCTGCTGCGGCTGTGGCGGCTGTCCCGGCCCCAGGCGCTGGTGGGGTGGGCCACCTTCGTCCTCACCCTCCTCCTTTCGCCCCACGTGGACCACGCAGTGCTCCTGGGCATCCTCATGGCCGGCGCCGTCCACCTCCTGCGGGAGATCCGCCTCGAGGTCACGCAGCGGAGGGAAGGGGACACCCTCCACCTCCATCCCGAAGGCGTCCTCTGGTTCGGGTCCGCACCGGCGCTGGAGGACGAGATCTTGGCCCGGATCTCGAAGGAGCCCAACGTGAGCCGGGTCGTGATCCACTGTTCGGGACTGGGTCGGATCGACCTCACCGGAGCGTGGACCCTCTCGGAGATGTTGGCGGACGTGCGGAGCGCCGGCCTGGAGGTGAGCTTGACGTACGTACCCGATCACGCACGGCATGTCATGCGCGCCGTAGGGGGCATTCCCGAGGAGAAGCCGGAAAAGGAGTCCTGAATGCGTCTATCATTCCTGGGAGCCGCGGGTACCGTCACGGGTTCCCGCCACCTCCTCACCACCGGCACGAAGAAGATCCTCGTGGACTGCGGGCTCTTCCAGGGCCTCAAGGCCCTGCGCCTGCGCAACCGCGAGCCTCTTCCCTTCGATCCGGCGTCGCTGGACGCCGTGGTGGTGACCCACGCCCACCTGGACCACACCGGCTATCTCCCGGTACTGCTGAAACGGGGGTACACCGGGCCCATCTACTGCACCGCCCCTACCGCCGATCTCATGGAGATCCTGCTCCGGGACGCGGGCCATCTCCAGGAGGAAGACGCGCACTGGGCCCGCAAGAAGGGGTTCAGCCGCCATGCCGAGCCCGAACCCCTCTACACGGTGGAGGACGCCCGCGCCGTGACTCCGCGGCTCAGGCCCATCTCCATGGACCGGGACGTGGATCTCGGCGGGGTCACCCTGCGCTATTCCACGGCGGGGCACATCCTGGGCGCCGCGTCGGCCCTGCTCGAGACTCCCGACGGAAGCGTGCTGTTCTCGGGGGACCTGGGCCGGCCCGACGATCTCCTCATCCCCGCGCCCGCGCCTCCCCCTGAAGCGGACTGGATCGTCATGGAGTCCACCTACGGCGGTCGGGAGCACCCGGTCATCCATCCCGTGGAGGCGCTGTCGCTGGTGCTGCGGCGCACGCTCCGTCGCGGAGGGGTGCTCATGATCCCGGCGTTCTCCGTGGGTCGGGCGCAGCTCCTCCTGTACGCCCTCTCGCGCGTCTTCGCTCGAGGGATCGCGCCCCGGGTCCCGGTGTTCCTCAACAGCCCCATGGCCATCGACGTCACGGAGCTTTACCTGGAGCACGACGCCTACCACCGCCTCACGGAGGAGGAATGCCGCGAGGCGTTTTCGGTGGCGCGCTACACCCGTTCGGTGGACGAGTCCAAGGAGCTGAACCGGCGCAACGGCCCCATGGTGATCCTGGCCGGCGCGGGCATGCTCACGGGCGGCCGGATCCTCCACCACCTGGCCGCCTTCGCCCCGGACCGGCGCAACACGGTGCTCCTCACGGGCTATCAGGCCGAGGGGACCCGCGGCGCCGACCTCCTGCGCGGCCGGCCCCACCTGAAGATCCACGGCCGCAGCGTGCCGGTACGGGCCGAGGTCTCCACCATGGACGGACTCTCGGCCCACGCGGACCACAGCGAGCTCCTGGACTGGCTGGGTTCGTCGGCGCGCACCCCGGAGCGGGTCTTTCTGGTGCATGGAGAGCCCAGGGAGGCCGACATCCTGCGCCGCAGCGCGGAGGAGCGCTTCGGCTTCCCGTTGGACGTGGCCCTGGACGGGAGAACCGTGACCCTTGACTGAGCCGGTCCCAGATCCGGAGCTGCGTGGGGAAATCCCCGACTGGTGCGCACGTTCGACGTTCGCACTTTCTTCGTGGGGCGGAGAGGAAGTGGCGGTACATTGAACATCGGGCCACGTCATCCAACGCGGAGCACCGTATGGCGAAGTACATCTATCTCTTCTCGGAGCTGGACCAGGCGGAGTCGGCGGTCGACGGAGATTGGGATGCCGTGCGGGGCCTCCTCGGAGGAAAGGGGGCGAACCTCGCCGACATGACCCGGCAGGGCATTCCCGTGCCTCCCGGGTTCACGGCCACGACCGAGGCCTGCAACGCCTATCTCGCCCACGGCGGCGAGTTCCCGGAGGGCTTCTGGGAGCAGGAGCTGCAAGCGCTCGAAGATCTCGAGAAGGCCACGGGGAAGCACTTCGGCGATCCGGAGAACCCGCTCCTCCTCTCGTGCCGGTCGGGCGCCAAACAGTCCATGCCCGGGATGATGGATACGGTGCTCAACCTGGGCCTCAACGACGAAATCGTCGAAGGAGTCGTACGGCGTACCGGCGACGTCCGCTTCGCATTCGATCTCTATCGACGGCTGCTCCACATGTTCGGCAGCGTGGTGCTCAACATCCCGGACCACCCCTTCGAGCAGGTGCTGGAGCGCCGCCGTGAGGAAGCGGGTGCCAGCTTGGATGCCGACCTGGACGCCGACGACTGGAGGGCCGTGGTGGAGGCGTACAAGGGCGTCGTGCGCACCTTCTCCGGCGGTGAGTTCCCGTCGGATCCGCGGGACCAGCTCCGCCGGGCCAACGAGGCCGTCTTCCGCTCCTGGACCAACAAGCGGGCCATCGACTACCGCAACGCCGTGGGCATCCCCCACGACCTGGGTACGGCCGTCAACGTCCAGACCATGGTATTCGGCAACATCGGCGAGGGATCGGCGACGGGTGTGTGCATGTCCCGGAACGGGACCACCGGCGAGCCGGAGCTGGAGGGAGACTACCTGGAGAACGCCCAGGGCGAGGACGTGGTGGCGGGGATCCGGGCCACCGAGCCCATCTCGGCGCTCAGGGATCGGGCGCCCGACATCTACGACCAGCTCCACGAGATCGCCCACAAGCTCGAGGCCCACTACCGGGACATGCAGGACATGGAGTTCACCATCGAGAGCGGCAAGCTCTGGGTGCTCCAGACCCGGGACGGCAAGCGCACGGCCGAGGCCGAGGTCCGCATCGCCGTGGACATGACCAACGAGGGGCTCATCACCCGGGAGCAGGCGGTCCGGCGGGTCAGGCCGGAGCAGGTGGACGTCTTCCTGCATCCGAAGCTGGATCCCAACGCCGTGGGCAGCACCGAGCCCCTGGCGCGCGGGCTGCCGGTGTCTCCGGGGGCCGCGGTGGGCAAAGTGTTCTTCGACGCCGACACGGCCGAGCGCATGGGACGGGAAGGCCGGTCGGTGGTGCTGGTGCGCCCCGACACCAAGCCCGACGACGTCCACGGGATGCTGGCGGCCAAGGGCATCCTGACGAGCCGGGGAGGCCGTACCAGCCACGCCGCCCTGGTGGCCCGCCAGTTCGGAAAGCCGGCGGTGGTAGGCGTGGCCCACATGGAGATCGACCTGGTGACCCGGGAGTTCCGGGTCGGGGATACGGTGGTGCAGGAAGGCGACTGGATCAGCCTGGACGGCACCCGTGGGCATGTCTACGCGGGGGAGCTTCCCACGGTCGTGGCGGACCTGGACAATCCCTATCTGGCCTCGCTTCTCTCGTGGGCCGACGAGCTTCGCGCCCTGGGCGTACGCGCCAACGCCGACTATCCCCGGGACGCCCAGCGCGCCCGCAAGCACGGCGCCGAGGGGATCGGGCTGTGCCGGACCGAGCACATGTTCTTCGAGGCCGACCGGCTGCCGCTCATCGTGAAGATGATCATGGCCAAGGACCACGCCGAGCAGGAGGCGGCGCTCCAGGACCTGCTCCCTCTCCAGCGCGGAGACTTCGACGGCCTCTTCCGGGCCATGGACGGCCTTCCGGTGATCGTCCGGCTCATCGACCCGCCCCTCCACGAGTTCCTGCCGGGACATGACGAGCTGCTGAAGGACCTGGCCGACCTCAAGGTCCGGCTGCAGCACATGCAGACCCTGTCGGAGATCGACGGGGCGCTGGAGGAGATCCAGACCAAGCAGCGCTACCTGGACCGGGTGGAGTCCCTCCGGGAGGACAACCCCATGCTCGGCACCCGCGGGGTGCGGCTGGGCATTCTCATCCCCGGGCTGGTGCGTATGCAGGTCCGTGCCGTCTTCGAGGCTGCGTGCCGCTGCAAGCGGGACGGCGTCGTGGTGAAGCCCGAGGTGATGATCCCCCTGGTGACCCATGTGATGGAGCTCCGCGAGATGCGGGCCACCCTGGAGGAGGAGGCCCGGGCCGTCATGGCGGAACAGGGATGCGAGTTGGCGTACAAATTCGGGACCATGATCGAGATCCCGAGGGCGGCGGTGACCGCCGCGGAGCTGGCCACCGTGGCCGAGTTCTTCTCCTTCGGGACCAACGACCTGACCCAGACCACGTTCGGCATCTCCAGGGACGACGCGGAGCAGGGCTTCCTGGTGGAGTACCTCCGGCGCGGCCTGCTGTCTCGCAATCCCTTCGAGACCATCGACGCCGACGGCGTGGGACGGCTCATGCGTTGGGCGGTGGAGGAGGGCAAGGCGGCGAGACCGGGGCTCGAGGTGGGCATCTGCGGCGAGCACGGAGGCGACCCCGCCAGCATTGCGCTCTGCCACCAGATGGGTCTGGACTACGTGTCCTGCTCACCCTTCCGCGTGCCCATTGCGCGGCTGGCGGCGGCCCACGCGGCGCTGGCGGAACGGAACGGGAAGCTCGCGCGGGGGGCCTAGACTTCCGGGACAGGACACCAGAGGAACCGACCGATTCCGCGCCGGACGGAACAAGGCGTAAGCCCCATCCGTAGGGGAGGATGGGAGCGAACCTCCCGCACGGCACAGAGAGACCACCCCAAAGGGGGGCGAACATGTTCGGGCTCATCGCGGCCGGTATCGCCGGCGTCACCGGCGTCTACGGCCATCTGGCATCCAGGAAATTCGTGGGCAAGCGGCTCCGCTACACGAACCTCGTGGAGAAGCCCATGCTCGGGCTGTGGGCGGGTGTCGCCACCACGGTGATCGCCGCGCCCGTCGTTGCCCTTCTGCCTATCGTGGGTGCGGGCACCGCGATCGCCGCTGGTTTGGGCGTGGGGACAGGGGTGTCCCTGGGCGTCCGGGACACGAAGGAACCTCCGCTGCTCGAGGACT
This sequence comes from Gemmatimonadota bacterium, assembly GCA_050114675.1. Lineage (GTDB taxonomy): Bacteria > Gemmatimonadota > Gemmatimonadetes > Longimicrobiales > Gaopeijiaceae > SZUA-318. Next base: position 9,583 of record JASFRY010000033.1, read on the forward strand.
GACGCGGGCGCACGCCCCGCGACTTCGGGCCCGGGAGCGCACGGCGTCGGATCTCCGTGCGGTCCCGGGCTTCGTGCGTCTCTCGAACCGCGGCACGCGAGACGCCGGAGCCGGCGCTCGCCCCCGTCGGACTGCTCCGTCTACTCCTGCCGGTCAGAGATCACGGGGAACTGCCGCTCCGCCAGCTTGGCGTTGAGGGCCGGGAGGTCCTGATCCAGGAGCGCGTCCATGAGGCGTGACGCCTCGTTGAGACGGTCCAGGAGGATCCCGTGGACCTCCACCTGCTGGTCCGTGGGCTTGTGGTCCGCGCTGCTGGCGCCCACGTCGGAGGCCAGGGCGCCCATGCGTCCATAGAGCTTCATGGGGTTCCGGAACGCGTCCTCCCGGGCCCCGGACAGGTGAACGTCGAAGAGGCGACCCTCCACGTCCATGAGCTTGGCCTTGAAGTCTCTTGCGGCCTGGGCGGCCTCGGTGGCCGTCGAGTCCTTGGCGAAGAAGGCCTCGGCGTCCTCCACCTGCTCCCGGATCCACTCCAGGTGGTCGATCATGGATCCCGCCTTCTCGAGCTCGCCGCGAAGTTGGAGGGACAGCGCCACCTGGGCCTTGATGTCGTCCAGCGTGCCGGCGCTGTGTGGATCTTTGAGCACCTCCACGGGCGTCTCCATGACGTGGTCGCCCACCGTGATGCGGGCGGTATACGTTCCCGGGACCACGAGGGGCCCGCGGAGCCCACCGTTGACGTCCAGGTCCCAGGTGCGCAGGCGCCGGGTGCCGTCGGGTCCCATCTCCACCCATGGGAGCTCGGGTGGGGGCGTGCGGAGGCGCGGCGCCTTGGGATCCTCGTAGCGAAGGTCCCACTGGACGCGGTTGATGCCTGCGTGGCCGTCCTGGGTCAGGGTCCGGATGACCTCACCGGACGGGTCCACGATCTCGGTCTCGATGGGCTTCGCGGCGTCCTTCGACAGCCACACGTTGATGTCCGCGCCGTAGGGGGGATTCTGGCCGAACACGTTGGACGACGGCGCCGAGACCACGTTGTGGATGCGTTGGAACCGGTAGGCCGGCCGCGCTTCGAACACGTGGGCGTCGGAGGCCACGACCTCGGGATCCAGCGCCCGGAGCGGTGTCATGTCGTCCAGGATCCAGAAGCCGCGACCATAGGTGCCCACCACCAGGTCGTTGAAGTGGGGCTGGATGGTGAGCCAGTAGACCGGGGCGGCCGGGAGATTGTTGCGGATACGCTGCCAGTGGGCACCGTCGTCCAGGGTGAACCAGACGGCGTTGTCGGTGCCGGCGAACAGCATCCCCTTCCGCACCGGGTCCTGGCGCACCACGTGGACGAAGGAGAAGGGGGAGCGCGCGATACCCCCGTCGATGCGCGTCCAGCTCTGGCCGAAGTCGGTGGTCTTGTAGATGTAGGGGTCGAAGGAGGCCATCTGATGGAAGTCGATGGCCGCGTAGGCGGTCCCCGCGTCCCACTTCGACGGCTCGATGTTGGACACCTGCCCGTACTCGGGGAGGTCGGGGATGTTCTTGGCCACGTCCTCCCACGTGTCCCCGCCGTCCCGGCTAACGTGGATCTGGCCGTCGTTGCTCCCGGCCCACAGCACGCCCTCCTGCACCGGCGACTCGGCCAGAGCGTAGAGGAGCGAGCCGTCGAAGGTCATGAGGTTGTCGGTGGTCTTCCCCCCTGAGCTCTGCTGCTTCGTCTTGTCGTTGAGGGTCAGGTCCGGGCTGATGATGTCCCAGCTCTGCCCCTCGTCGCGGGTGCGGTGCACGTACTGGCTCCCCACGTACACCGTGTTGTGGTCGTGGGGCGAGATGACGATGGGGAAGGTCCAGTGCCACCGGTACCGGACGTCCGAGGGCGGCCAACCGTACGCCGCCTCGGGCCAGATGCGCACGTTGCGCGCCTGCTGCGTGCGGGGGTCGTAGAGCTCGAGCCCGCCGTCGTAGCACCCCGACCAGACCTGGTTGTGGCCCGCCGTGTCGGGAATGGCGAAGCCCGACTCGCATCCGCCCACCGAATGCCAGTTGCCCTCCACGATGCCGAAGGAGCGCGAGTTGGAGGGGCCCATGTACGAGTACCCGTCCTGACGGTTGCCGTACACGTTGTAGGGCACCTCGTTGTCGGTGTACACGTGGTACATCTGGGCGATGGGCAGGACGATGCGCTCGAAGGTCTTGCCCCGGTTGAGCGTGATGGTGGCGCCACCGTCGTCGGCCACCATGAAGCGGTCCGGGTTCTCGGGGTCGATCCAGACGTCGTGGGTGTCGCCGCCGCCACGGGGCGGGTTGGACGCCAGGGTGGCGCCGCCGTCCTGGCTCATGCTGAAGCGCACCGACGTGAAGTAGACCCGATCCGGGTCCCGGGTGTCGATGCCGAAGCGCGTGTAGTAGGAGCTCCGCTCCGAGATGTCGTGGTTCCTCGTCATGAGACGCCAGTGGCGCCCGCCGTCGTCGGAGCGGTAGAACGAGGGGTCGTCGTCCTCGATGAGGGCGTAGACCCGGTCCGGGTCCGAGTAGGCGATGCCCACGGCCACCTTGCCCACGGTGTGGTCGGCGGCGGGGAGGCCGTTGCCGACGACCTTGTTCCACGTATCTCCTCCGTCGCGAGATACGTACACGCCCCCGCCCGTCCCCTCCGAGGCCAGCTTCCACGGATCCACGCGCAGCGACCACATGCCGGCGAAGAGGATGTCGGGCCGCCGGGGATCGATGGCCAGGTCCGAGCAGCCCGTTCCCGGGTTCACGAAGAGGACGTGCTCCCACGTCGTGCCCCCGTCCTCCGTCCGGTAGACGCCCCGGTCCTGCTGGTCGCCGTAGGCGTGGCCCAGAGCGCACGCGTACACCACGTCGTGGTCCCGCGGGTGGACGACGATGCGGCCGATACGGCCCACCGTCTCCAGGCCCATGTGCGTCCACGTCTCCCCGCCGTCGGTGGACTTGTAGATGCCGTTGCCCATGGCCAGGGCCGGGCGGATGATGAACGTCTCTCCCGTGCCGGCCCACACCTCGTTGGTAGCCGTCGGGGCGATGGCCAGGGAGCCGATGGACTGGGCGTCCATGTCGTCGAAGGTGGGATGCCAGTTCACACCGCCGTCCTCCGTCTTCCAGACGCCACCCGACGCGGCGCCCACGAACGCCACCATGGGATTGCCGGGCACACCGACCACGGCGATGGCCCGGTTCCCTTCGGGGCCGATGGTGCGCCAGCGGAGGCCGGCGTATGCTGTGGTGTCGACCTGCTGCGCCGAGAGGGAGGTGACGCTCGCGGCGACAAGGGCGGCCACGAGGTGGAGAGAGGCCCGGAGCGAAGTAGGCATCCGCGAATTCCTTCGTGTGGAGTCGGTATGAAACGTGCGGGAACCTGCTCGTCGATCCGATCGACGGCAAGGAGCGCCCGGGTGCTGACGGCGCCGGTGTGGATCCCTCTCCTCCTGGTCGGGCCGGCCGCCCCCGCCGCAGCGCAGGATGCGAATCTCGTGGGCTCGGCCATCGCATCCACCTGCGGCACCATCGACGCAGAGACCGAGGCCGTCATCGCGGGCACCGTGGCCGACTCCCTCTCGGGGGTGCCGCTCCGCGCCGCCGACGTCCACCTGGAGTGGGTGGACTCGGCTGGTGTGGAGAGCGCCGACGCCATCACCGACGCGCAGGGCTTCTTCGCCTTCTGCCGCGTGCCGGCCGGGGTGGAGGTCACCCTGGTGGCCCACCAGCGCGCGACGTCGGGCCCCGTCACGCTCACCGTGGAGCCGGGCATGCTCCACGTGCAGCGTCTTGCCGTGCCCCTGTCCGACCCAAGCAGGCCCGGCGTCCTCGTGGGACGGGTGGTGGATGCCGAGTCCCGGGCCCCGATGGTGGGGGCCACCGTGGAGCTTCGAGAGAAGCAGCTCCGGACCGTGACCAACGCGGAGGGCTACTTCACCTTCGGCAGCCAGCCCTGGGGCGCCTATACGCTGGACATCTCCAACCTGGGCTACGCAGCCGTCCAGGTGCCGGTGCGGGTCCAGGGAGACCTCACGCAGATCGTGGAGGTCGCCCTTTCCCAGGACGCGCTGGAGCTGGAGGGGCTCACCGTCACCGTGCAGCCCCGCAACCTGAGGCGCGACATGGACGGCCTGGTCCACCGCATGGACCTGGGGTTCGGGAACTTCGTGACGCGCGACGTCCTGGAGCGCCGTCCCATGGCCCACGTCTCGGAACTTCTCCGCGAGGTGCCCGGGATCCTGGTGGAGCAGAACGGGCTCTCCACCAGCCTCGAGGTGCGCGGCCGGCCGTGCGCGCCCAACGTCTTCCTGGACGGCGTGCGCTACCCGTGGGACGTCACCTCGGGGGCGGACCTGGTGTTGGCCCAGGACCTGGAGGCCATCGAGGTCTACAAGGGGATGGAGATCCCCGGCGAGTTCCTTCTCCCGGGGCAGGCGCGGGCCTGTGCGGCGGTGGTCCTGTGGACCCGTGGGGTAGGCCACTGAGGCCGGCCCCGGACGTCACCCCCGCCCCCTGGGCGGTCGGGAACCGACGCCGGTCCAATGCGGTACCTTGCACCATGAAGATCCCGCTGAATCCCGCGCGGCGCCTGGCTTCGTACGCCACGCGTCCCGCGCGCACCGTCCTTTCGCTCGTCCTCCTGGCCTCTCTCCTCCTTCCCGGCGTTGCCCGGGCCCAGACCGCCGACCAGGTGGGACGGGCCATCGTCCAGGCGTGCGGCACCCGTCTGGATCCCCAGACCCAGGGCGTCCTGGCGGGTACGGTGACCGACTCCATCACGGGGGTGCCGCTGCCCAACGCCAGGGTCAGCATCGTGTGGCAGTCCGCCGAGGCGGACTCGGCCAACAAGGCCGAGGTGAGCGCCGACAAGAACGGATTCTTCAGCTTCTGCGGCGTGCCCGGCAACACGCTCCTGCTGCTGTCCGCCAACCTTCGCACGACCTCACCGCCCCGGTCGGTCACGGTGGAGCCCGGGACGCTGCAGGTGGAGCGGATCCTGCTCAAGGTCTCCGATCCCACCAAGCCCGGTGCGCTGGTGGGCAGGGTCATCGACAAGGGGACCCGCGAGCCCATCTCCGGCGCCGAGGTGAGCATCGAGGAGCTGAAGGCGAAGACGCTCACCAACGAACGGGGGTACTTCAGCTTCGGCGACCGCCCCTACGGCACCTACACCATCAAGGTGACCCACCTGGCGTACGCCGACGCGGACGTGCCCATCCACGTGGCAGGGAACCTCACCCAGAACGTGGAGATCGAGATGGTGTCGCAGCCCATCCAGCTCCCAGGGATCCAGGTGACGGTGACGCCCCGGCGCCTGCACCGCGACCTGGAGGGACTCATCCAGCGCATGAACCTGGGCTTCGGTCAGTTCGTGACCCGGGAGACGCTGGAGAAGCGCCCCCAGGCCACGCTGGCCGACCTCATGCGCACCGTACCCGGCATCCTGGTGTTCAAGGACGGGATCCGGGCCTATCTGGAGGTCCGCGGCAAGCCGTGCACGCCGGACATCTACCTGGACGGCCAGCTCTTCCCCACGGATCCCTCGGTGGGCATCAACGAGTTCGAGTCGGCCGACCTGGAGGCGGTGGAGGTGTACAAGGGCCAGGAGACGCCGGGCGAGTTCCTGAGGCCCGGCGGCGTGTATCCGTGTGCGGTGGTGGTGGTCTGGACGCACCGGGGGCGCTGAGGCACTTCGGCATCGGCGGTCGCTGACGGGGCGGGGCGCCGCCCGGGAGCTGCCCGCTCGCCACCCCCGTTGCGCCGCGGCCCATCCGTGTGCACCGTGGGCCGCCATGAGCGGTCCGTCCCTCACCCGAGCCATCCGGCTGCCCCACGCCACCGCCATGGTGGTGGGGACCATCATCGGCGCGTCCATCTTCGTGCAGCCCTCGGAGATCACGGGACGCGTGCCGGGCACGGGGGGCATCTACGCCGTGTGGCTGGTGTGCGGCGTCCTGACCCTGTTCGGCGCCCTGGTGTCGGCCGAGCTGTCCGCGGCCTTTCCCGAGTCGGGGGGCGTGTACGCCTTCCTGCGGGAGGCGTACGGGCCCTGGTTGGGCTTCCTGTGGGCGTGGGCCATGTTCTGGACCATGCACACCGGCATCATCGCCG
>JASFRY010000034.1:0-15459 GCA_050114675.1 Gemmatimonadota bacterium
TGGGCGCCGTCATCGGGGTCCTGGCAGCCATTCTCATGGGTGACCAGCCCTGGCTCCTCCTCACCTTCGCGCCCCTCTCGTCGGGCATCACGGGGGTGCTCGGCGGCCTCATCGGTACCGCCGCGACGGGGCGCGCGAAGAAGGCCCCTGCCTGAGCGGATCCGTTCGATCGTCACGACGTCTCCATCGTCTCGCTTCCCGACTCCCGTCCGGCCATCCGGGGCTGCCGCGACTGCGTCACGCCCCGACGGGCGACAACCCTGGGAACGTTCCTTGCATCTTAAATGATGACGGCCCGGAACTCATGACCCGTCCCACGGGGCGGAAGGAGGCCGCATGATTCGCGAACACACCCGGAGCCTGTTGCTCGGACTGGCTGCCGTGGCCGCTCTGGCCACGCTGACGGCCTGCAGCGGCTCGGGATCCGATATACTCGTCCCGGCCGACATCGGCACCGAGGTCGGGAGCATCACCATCGAGCCCACCACCCTCCAGACCATCGAAGTGGGCGCGTCCGTCCAGTTCTCCGCCATCGCCGTGGATCCCTCGGGGGCGCCCACGGACCATCCCGACATCACGTGGTCGTCCACGGACCCCAACGTGGCCACGGTGACCCAGGACGGGCTGGCCACCGGGTTGACGGAGGGGCGCACCGAGATCACCGCGTCGTCCGGAGGCGTGCAGGCCACGGCGCTGCTCCGGGTGGCCACGCCCCCGCTCACGCAGTCGTCCCAGGCGACGCTATCGGGGCGGAGGTGACCCGACGGAGCCACCGCTCGGGGCCGCTCAGTCGCGACGGATGCGCCGCTCCACGTTGACGGCGCCCCGTTGCGGCCGCACCGGCTCGCCATGCCGGCAGGCCCACACTTCGGTGAACTCGGCGCCCAGCAGGAGGATGTTGGCCGTGTAGTAGATCCACAGGAGCGCCACGGCCAGGGAGCCGGCTGCCCCGTAGACGTTGGCCAGGTCGTTGTGGCCCAGGTAGTAGCCGATGATCAGCTTCCCCCCGGTGAAGAGCACACCGGTGAAGAGGGCGCCTACCAGCGCGTCGCGCCACCGGATCACCGCATCGGGAACGTACCGGAAGATCACGGCCAGAAGCCCCGTGACGACGGCCAGCGACGTCGCGGCGTCCATGACGGTCAGGACCCAGCGCCCCAGACGCTCCGGCGCATGGGATCGCACGCCTCCGTGGAAGGCGGACAGGACCGTGCTCACCCCCAGCAGCACCACCAGAAGGACCCCGGTGGCCAGGATCATCACCAGCGAGACGGCGCGCTTCACGAAAAAGGTACGCACGTCTCCCCGCTCGGGATCCGGGGCCACCCCCCAGGCGGCGTTCAGGGCGTTCTGCAGCTGGACGAAGGCATTGGTGGCGCCGAACAGCACCGCCAGCAGGCCAAGGATCGCAGTAGGCCCACCCAGCTCGGGCCGTGCAACTTCTTGCACGACACCCACGATCTGGGTTGCACTCTCCACGCCGACCCAGGCGGCGATCTGGTCCGAGAGGAGCTCCTGGAGCTCGGGCGGGCGCACGAACTCGCTGGCCAGGAGCGTGAGGAGCGCCAGCAGGGGAGGCACGGCAAAGACCGTGTAGTAGGAGATGGCCGCCGCCATACGCGGACACCCGTCGCCGGAGAAGTTCCCCAATACCTCCCACAGGAACTTCCCCGCCCTGTGCAGCCCCTGGCGCATGGTCAGGACATCCGCGCCCTGTCGGCGGCCATGGCCACGGCCACGCTGGCTGAGCCCAGCAGCCCCACGTCGGGGTTGAGGACCACCCGTACGGGGATCCTCTCCACGTAGTCACGCATGCGCCCCATGGCGTGGAACGATGCCATGAACCGCCCGTCCTTCAGCGCCTCCAGGATCTGGGGCGCGATGCCTCCCGCCACGTAGACGCCCCCTTGGGCCCCCAGGATCATGGCCACGTTGGCCGCGAACGCGCCGTACGCAGACACGAACATCCCCAGGGCCCCGGCGCAGAGCGCGTCGTCGCGGGAGAGCCCGTGGCGGGACACGACGGCCGCGGGATCGTCTTCTTCCATCTCCGCGCGAACCGCCGCCGACTCGTCGGCGTCCCCCCGCTCGCGGAGGAATCGATAGATGTCCACCAGACCGTCCCCCGAGAGAACCCGTTCCCACGACGCGCGCCCGTGGCGCGCCGCGAGAAAGCGCGCCAGTGCCCACTCGTTCTCATTGCGTGGTGCAAAGTCGCTGTGCCCGCCCTCGGAGTCGAACAGGCGGGGTGGCTCCGCGCTGGGATCCACGCCCACCATGCCCAGCCCGGTGCCAGCTCCGACGACGGCCAGGTGGCCCGAGGGCGGCCCGTTCTTGCCCTCACCGCCGCCGAGGAGCGCCAGCTCGTCGTCCCGGAGCACCAGGATGCCGTGGCCGATGGCGTCGAAGTCGTTGATGAGGCGCACTTCCGGGATACCGGTCTCCTCCGCCACCCGGGCTCCGTCCACCTCCCAACCGAGGTTGGGGAGCCGGCACACGCCGTCGCGCACGGGCCCCGCCAGGGCGAGGCACGCCGCGTCGGGGAGGCCGGACTCCTGGTCCAGGAACTCCCCCACGATGGGGAGGAGCCCCTGGTAGTCCTCGCTGGGCCACTGTTCCTCCCGCACCTTCCGGGGCCTGGACCCGTCGCCTTCGAACACGGCCAGCCGGGCGTGGGTGCCGCCCACGTCGGCGGCCAGCACCCTCACGGACGGGCTCCGTTCACGGGACCCTCCAGAGCAGAGGCCGCATCGGGATCCAGGAGCCAGACTCCCCGGCGGGCAATCTGGGCGGGACACGCCGAGGGTGCCCAATCGCCCTCCAGCGCCCGCGCCACCGCCTCGGCCTTGGACGTCCCTCTCGCCAGCACGTAGATCTCCTTCGCCGCCTCCACCACCGGGGGGGTGACGGTGAGGCGGTGGACCGGGCTCGAGCCCGCGGGTCCCTCGGCAGGCACAACGAGACGCCGCCTTTCCTCGAGGGTGGGGGCGCCCGGAAAGAGGGACAGGGTGTGGCCGTCTGCGCCCACACCCAGAAGGAGCACGGACAGATGCTCGGGCAGAAGCCCGGCATACGCATCTGCGGCCGCCTCGCGGTTCTCCGCCTCACCCTCCATGCGGTGAACCTGGTCCGAAGGAACCCCCACGGGATCAAGGAGCGTCTCCCGCGCCATGCGGTAGTTGCTGTCCGGGTGGTCCGGGGGCACGCACCGCTCGTCTCCGAAGAAGATCTCCACCCGGTCCCAGGGTACGCCGCCGGCCTCTGCGAGCCAGCGGTACACCGGCGCCGGCGTGGATCCGCCGGCGAGCGCCAGGGCGACCCGCCTCTCTCCCCCGGCCTCCTCCGCGGCACGGGCCAGGGCTTCCGCGATGCGCACGCCCGCGCTCTCTGCCCAGGCGTCGTCGGGTGGCATTCCGGTGGGATCGGTCATAGCGCCCTCCACTCACGGCCGTCCCGTCGCATGAGCTCGTCGGCCGCCGCGGGCCCCCAGCTCCCCGCCGGGTAGTTGGGGAAGTCTCCGGGATCGTTCTCGGCCCAGTGCTCCACCAGGGGATCCACGATCCGCCATGCCTCGTAGATCCAGTCCGCCCGAGCGAAGAGCCGCTGATCGCCCAGCATCACGTCGTGGATGAGCCATGCGTAGGCGCGCGGCGGCTCCTGCACGCCGAAGGCCTCGGCATACCCGAAGTTCATGGTTACGGGACGCAGGGCCACGCCGGGACCGGGCTGCTTGGCCAGGAACTGCTGGAGGATCCCCTCGTGGGGCTGGAGCCGGAAAGCCAGGACGTTCCGGGCCAGGGCGTCGCGCTGCACGTCGGGAAACATGAGGTGCGGCGTGGGCCGGAAGTGGATGGCCACCTCGGTGAGCTTGCGCTTAAGACGCTTTCCCGTGCGCAGGTAGAAGGGCACGCCGGCCCAGCGCCAGTTGTCCAGCGTGAGCCGCAGGGCCGCATAGGTGGGCGTGGTGGAGTCCTCGGCCACGTCGTCCTCCTGGCGGTAGCCCCGTGCGTCGCCGTGGTTCCCGGGCCCGTACTGGCCTCGTACCGTGTCCTTCTCCACGTCGAAGGGCGTCACCTGTGCGGCTTCGAGCACCTTGACCGTCTCGTCGCGCAGGGCCATGGCGCTGAAGCTCACCGGAGGCTCGATGGCGGTCATGCACAGGAGCTGGAGCAGGTGGTTCTGGATCATGTCGCGCACGATCCCCGTGCTCTCGTAGAAGGAGCCCCGTGTAACGATCCCGATGTCCTCCGCGACGGTGATCTGCACGTGGTCCACGTAGTTCCTGTTCCAGATGGGCTCGAAGCTGGGGTTGGCGAACCGGAAGGCCAGCATGTTCTGCACCGTCTCCTTCCCCAGGAAGTGATCGATGCGGTAGATCTGGTCCTCGCCGAACACTGCCTGGAGCTCCCGGTCCAGCTTCTGCGCGGACGTCAGATCCTCGCCGAAGGGCTTCTCCACCACCAGGCGACGCCATCCGTCGTCGCTGCGCGCCAGGCCGCTCTCGTCGAGGTTCCCCACGATGTCCTCGAAGAAGCCCGGGGGCGCGGCGAGGTGGAAGAAGACGTTGTCGGGGATGCCCGCGTCCTCCCGTATCTCCCCGATCCGCTTCGCCAAAGAGCGGTAGTCGTCGATGTTCCGAAAGTCGCCGGCCACGTAGTGGAGGCTCGACGCGATTCGGTCCCAGACCTCCTCGCGGAAGGCACACTCGTCCTTGACGGCTTCTCGCATGGCGTCCCGGAAGCGTTCGTCACCCCGGTCGCCCCGGGAGAAGCCCACCACGGCGAAGGCCTCGGGCAGCAGCTCCTTGGTCGCCAGCTCGTACAGCGAGGGGAGGAGCTGGCGGTGGGTCAGGTCTCCGCCGGCTCCGAAGATGACCATGACGCACGGATCCGGCGGCGCGGCGTCCCGCAATCCCTGGACGCCGGCTTCCACGTTCCTCGTTCCGGTCTCCTCCGCCATGCGGCTACCCCTCCTTCACCGCGTGCCCCCCGAACTGGTTCCGGAGCGCAGCGATGGTCTTGAAGGCGAAGCGCGAATCGATACGGGAGTCGAACCGGCTGAACAGGGCCTGGGCGATGGCCGGAACCGGGATCCCCTGCTCCAGGGCGTAGTCCACGGTCCAGCGTCCCGTCCCCGAGTCGTCCACCCAGGGGCCGATCTCCTTCAGGTCGTTGCCCTCCTGGTCGAAGGCCCGGATCATGAGCTCCATGAGCCACGACCGGATCACCGACCCGTGGGTCCACACCGAGGCGATCTGCTTGAGGTCCAGGTCCCACTCCGAGGCGTCCAGGCATTCGAATCCTTCGCCGATGGCCTGGAGCATCCCGTACTCGATGGCGTTGTGCACCATCTTCACGAAGTGCCCCGCGCCGCTCGGTCCCACGTGGGCATAGCCCTCCTCCGGGGCCAGCGTGGCCAGCACGGGCTTCACCTGCTCGAAGGCCTCCTGGGGTCCGCCGATCATCATGCAGTAGCCGATCTCGAGCCCCCACACGCCGCCGCTCACGCCGATGTCCAGGAAGCGCACGCCCTCCTTCTCACAGGCGCGGGCGTGCTCGATCGACTCGGGGTAGTGGGAGTTTCCCCCGTCGATGAGCACGTCGCCGTTCTCCAGCAGGGGGAGGAGGCTCTCGATGGTGCTTCGCGTCGGCTTGCCGTGGGGCACCATCACCCACACGACCCGCGGCGCCTCCAGGTCGGCCACCATCTCCTTCAGGGAGCCGGCACCCCGGGCGCCGGCGTCCTCGGCCGCGGCCACGTTGTCCGCGTCGAGGTCGTAGCCCACCACCTCGTGTCCGTCACCGACCAGACGCCGCACCATGTTCCCGCCCATGCGGCCCAATCCAATTAGACCGATCTTCATCGTCGTTTCCTTTCTCTTTGCGGGGCGCTCAGGCGCCAGCCGGTTCGGGGGTCCTGGCGGTCTCAAGAAAAGCCGCCAGGTGGTCGAGTCCCTCCTCCACCCCGTCCTTCAGGTGGATGCGTACCACGCGTCGGCCCGCGTCCTCCAGGGCCTGGACGTCGCCCAGCGCCTGGGCGCGATGCAGCGTGGCGAAGCCGTAGGACTTGCCCTCGATGGCAAGATCCTCCGGATCCTCGATGCTGATGACGAGGAAGAGCCCGCTGTCGGGTCCGCCCTTGTGGAGCTGCCCCGTGGAGTGGAGGTAGCGGGGTCCGAATCCGAGGGTCGTGGCGATCCCCAGACGATCTCTGAGGACGCGCCGGAGCTCCTGGAGTCGCCGGATCCGCTCCGGTGTCCGGTGCATGTAGGCGAGCAGCGCCAGGTAGTCGCCGTCCTTCGCCCCCTGGACCATGTGGTGCAGGAGCGCCTCAGGCCCGTCGTCACCCGGCTGCACCCCGGGCTGGTAGACGGCGATGCGCTCGTCCTCCGCCGTGGGCCTGGACTTCTGCCCCCCGGTGCCGCTCTCCATCCAGGTCGCCAGGATCTCCCGGGTGCGGCGCTTGGCCGCCTCCACGTCCGGCTGGTCGAAGGCGTCGATCCCAAGGATGTGGCCCGCGGTGGCGGTGGCCAGCTCCCATCGGTAGAACTCGGCCCCCAGGGCCGTGACGTCGGGAAGAACCAGGCGGATCACCGGATGTCCGTGCTGCTCCAGCGCCTCGAGCTTCCGGGCAACGGTGCCGTTTTCCTCCTCGGCCGTCCTCAGGTACACGAATACCCTGTCGCTGCCGTACACGTCCGGCGGCCCGAGCACCTCGCCATCCACCGGGACGAGGCCGGTCCCCTCCTTGCCCGTGCTCTCGGCGAGCAGCTGTTCCGCCCAGGCCCCGAAGCTCGACAGACGTTCCGACGTGACGAAGGTGATCTTGTCGCGCCCCTTCCGTGCCAGGCCACCCAGAGCCGCGCCGAGCGCCACGCCGGGGTTGGCCACCGGGGGCACGCCGGCCTCACAGCCCGCCGCCATGTGCGCCGCCTGCCGCAGGAGGGTCTCGATGTCCACGCCCTGGAGGGCCATGGGTACCAGTCCGAAGTACGACAGCGCCGAGTAGCGTCCTCCGAAGTCGCGCGGATTCTCGAACACCCGTCGGAACCCTCGCTCGCGGGCCTCGTCCGCGAGGGGCGATCCCGGGTCGGTGACGGCGGCGAAGCGGGCGCCGGCCTCGCGGCCGACCCGCTCCCCGAGCCAGCCGTGGAAGGTCCGGTAGAGGCTCAGTGTCTCGGTGGTGGTGCCCGATTTGCTCGACACCAGGAAGAACGTCTTGTCCAGCTCCACCGCGTCCCGCACCGCACGCACGGCGTTGGGGTCCGTGTCGTCCAGCACGATGAGGGCGGGCCAACCGTCCGACGCGCCGAGCACCTGGCGGCTCACGTCGGGGGCCAGGCTGCTGCCGCCCATCCCCAGGAGCACCACGTGCTCGAAGCCTTCCTCTCGGACGCCGTCGACGAAGGACCGGATCTCCTCCACCCGAGGCAGAAAGTCGGCGGGTGCGGTGAGCCACCCCAGGCGGTTCCGGACCTCTTCCGCTTTGTCCCCGTCGGAGGTCCAGAGGGAAGCGTCCGAGGCGGAGATGCGCCGGTTGACCTGGCGCAAGGCCAGTGCGTCCAGGACGCCCTCGGGCGCCACGTCGGCGCCCGGCGCCGCCTGTCCGCCGCCGGGCACGTCCAGGGCCGCGGCCCGCTCCTCGGCCAGCGTGGCGAGAAGACGGTCGAAGGGTGTCACGAACTTCTGGACCCCCTCGTTCATGAGGTGCCAGGTAACGGCGTCCATGTCCACGCCCAGGGACTCCAGATCGTCGAGGGTGCGCCGAGCTTCCTCCAGGCCCTCGCCCACCGTGCTCGCCGCGACTCCGTGGTCGGCGAAGGCGGCGATGGTGGCGTCGGGAAGGGTGTTGACCGTGTGGGGTCCGATGAGGGGCTCCACGTAGCGCACGTCGCTGTAGAGCGGATCCTTGGTACTGCTCGAGGCCCACAGAAGCCGCTGCGGCCGAGCTCCCGCCGCCTCCAGACGGCGCCAGCGATCGCTGTCCAGGATCTCCAGGAGATGGGCGTACGCCACCTTGGCGCTGGCCACGGCGGCTTTCCCCAGGAGCGTCTGCGGACGGGGACCGTCCACGTCGGAGCCGTGTCCCTCCCCGGGCGTCATGTGGTGCCCCAGGATCTCGTCCACGGCCACGTCGATGCGGCTCAGGAAGAAGCTGGCCACCGAAGCCACGTCGTGGACGGACTTCCCGTCCTCCAGCCGCCGCTCCAGGGCCCGCAGGTAGGCCTCGGCGACTTCCTCGTAGCGCTGGACGGCGAAGAGGAGGGTGACGTTGACGTTCACGCCCTCGTAGAGCATCTCCTCGATGACCGGCGTCCCCGCGGGCGTGCCCGGGATCTTGATCATGACGTTGGGGCGGTCCACCAGCCCGAAGAGCCGGAGGGCGTCCCGCATGGAGCCCTCGGTGTCGTGGGCCAGGTACGGCGAGAGCTCCAGGCTCACGAAGCCGTCGGTCCCCTCGGACGCGTCGTACACGGGCCGGAGGACGTCACAGGCCTCGCGGATGTCGGAGAGGACCAGCGCCTCGTAGATCTGGTACGGGCCCTTGCCCTGCCGGGCCAGCTCGTCGATCTGCTCGCGGTACGCGTCGCTCCCCGAGATGGCTTTCTGGAAGATGGAGGGATTCGACGTCACGCCCCGGAGACCCTCTTCGGAGACGCGGCGCCGGAGCTCCCCGCCGTTCAGCTTGTCCCGGGTCAGGTTGTCGAGCCAGTAGGACTGGCCGTGGTCGATGAGGTGGAGAAGTGGAGGGTCAGATCTATTCATTTCACGCCTTCGATCAGGTTCGAGGGGAGGGTCGGGCCGGGGAGGGAGGCGGTCATGCGCCCAGCTCCAGGACCCGGCGGGCCACGTCGTCGGCGGTGAGGCCGTAGTGGCGGTAGTTCTCCTTCCACGGAGCGCTGGCGCCGAAGCGGTCCACGCCCACCACCGCGCCGCCGTCTCCCACCCACTCACTCCAGCCGAAGGGAGAGGCGGCTTCCACCGCCACGCGAACGCCGACGGCGGGAGGAAGGACTTCGTCGCGGTAGCTCCGGGGCTGCGCACGGAAGCGTTCCCAGCACGGAAGGCTCACGACCCTGGCGTCCACGTCCCGTGCAGCGAGATGATCTCGTGCCTCCAGGGCGATGGACACCTCCGAGCCCGTGGCCAGGAGAATGGCGTCGGGCCGGTCGCCCCGTTCCCGGGCCAGCACGTAGCCGCCCCGGCGCACGCCGTCGGCGGGCGCCAGCGCAGCACGATCCAGGACGGGGACCTTCTGCCGGGTGAGTACCAGCAGGGTGGGCCCATCTCGCCGCTCCATGGCCAGCCGCCACGCCACGGCGACCTCGTTGGCGTCGGCCGGACGAATGACGTGGACCCCGGGCATGGCCCGCAGCGACGCCAGGTGCTCCACGGGCTGGTGGGTAGGACCGTCCTCGCCCAGACCGATGGAATCGTGGGTGAGGACGAGGATCACCGGCTGCGCGGTGAGCGCCGAGAGGCGGATGGCGGGCCGGGCGTAGTCGGTGAACACGAAGAAGGTGGCGCCGAAGGGCCGCACGCCGCCGTGGAGGGACATGCCGGTGCACGCCGCGGTCATGGCGTGCTCGCGGATGCCCCAGTGCATGTTGCGCCCCTCGGGCGTGCCGGCTTCGAAGTCTCCGGCGCCGTCCATGAGCGTCTTGGTGGATCCCGCCAGGTCGGCGCTGCCTCCCATGAGCCAGGGGACCCGCGCAGCAAAGGCGTTGAGCACCGTCCCCGCCGCCTTCCGCGTCGCCATGGGACCGTCGTCCGGCTCGAACACGGGAATGTCCCGGTCCCAACCGTCGGGCAGGTCCCCCCGGAGCGCCGCGTCGAAGCGTTCGGCAAGCTCGGGGTGGGCCTCCCGATAGGTCTTCAGGCGGGCCCGCCACTCGTTCTGCAGGATCCTGCCCCGCTCCACCGCCCGGCCCATGTGCTCCCGGACCGCATCGGGCACCAGGAAGTCGGCGTCTTCCGGCCACCCGTAGAAGCGCTTGGCCGCGCGGACCTCGGCTTCACCCAGCGGCGAGCCGTGGGCCTCTGCGGTGTCCTGCTTCTCGGGAGCGCCCCACCCGATGTGGGAGCGAATGATGACGAGGGAAGGACGCGAGGTCTCGTCGCGGGCCTGGCGCAGGGCCCTGGTGAGGGCGTCCAGGTCGTTGGCCCGGTCACCCAGGTCCTGCACGTGCCACCCGTACGCCTCGAAACGGCGTGCCACGTCGTCGCTGTACGCCAGGCGGGTATCACCCTCGATGGTGATGTGGTTGTCGTCGTAGACCCAGACCAGCTTGTCCAGGCTGAGGTGCCCGGCGAGGGAGGCGGCCTCGTGGGAGGCCCCCTCCATCATGTCCCCGTCGCTGCAGAACGCGTAGGTGTGGTGGTCCACGATCTCATGGCCCGGCCGGTTGAAGACCGCCGCGAGATGCCGCTCGGCGATGGCCATCCCCACGCTGTTCATGAGCCCCTGTCCCAGGGGTCCGGTGGTGGTCTCGACCCCCGGGGTCCGCTCCACCTCCGGGTGCCCGGGCGTCGGGCTGTCCCACTGCCGGAAGCGCTTCAGGTCGTCCAGCGAGAGGTCGTATCCCGTCAGGTGCAGGACAGCGTACTGCAGCATGGACGCATGGCCATTGGAGAGCACGAACCGGTCACGGTCGAACCATTCCGGGTCCCGGGGATTGTACCGCAGGATCCGGTCCCACAGGACGAAGGCGAGAGGTGCCAACGCCATGGGCGTGCCGGGATGGCCCGAGTCGGCGCGCTCCACGGCGTCCATGGCCAGCGTCCGGATGGTATCGACACAGAGGCCCTCGACGGGTTGCTCTTCGAAGGCCGTGGGCGGCGCTGCGCTCGTTGTGGGGGATGACGGCTCGGTGGACTCCGCGGATCGCTCGGTATGAGCCAAGATGTGCTCCTTCAGCCTCGGTATTCGTGCAGCCGCTGCACGCCGGGGCCGGGCGCGTAGCCGGACCTCCAGGATCGGTCCGTCGTCTCCGCGAGACCACGTCAGCCGGGCCAGGACCCGGCGTCAGCCTGTTTGTATGTTGCTCGATTTCATCGGGCGCCCTAGGGTTGTAAGCGTCCGTCAGGCGCGTAGTTACGTATCCCATTGGGGCGTGCTCGTTCCATCCGTCGAGCACCGGGGCCCACCGTCACGAGGAATCGATGGCCGATCTCGAGAGCACGGCATGGAACGCGCTCACCGATGCCCTCATGGAGTTCGATGGGCGTCCCGTGGGGGTGCGCGCATCCCGCGATCAGCGACTTCCGACGCTCAACTACGACCAGTGCTTCGTGCGCGATTTCGCCCTGTGCGCGCCGGCGTTCCTGCTCCGCGACCGGTCGGACGTGGTTCGGGAATTTCTCCTCTCCACACTGCGGCTTCAGAGCCGCAAGCGCGGTCTGGGGGCGCTTCAGCCACGCATCGGTCTCATGCCTGGGAGCTTCCGGCCCGTCCGGAAGAACGGCGACTGGGTGCTGGAAGGCGACTATGGTGAGGAGTCCATCGCGCGTGTCACGCCGGCCGATTCGGTCTTCTGGTGGATCCTTACGCTGCGCGCGTACGTGCTGATGACAGGAGACGAGGAGCTGGCGGCGCGCGACGACGTGCAGCACGGGCTCCGGCTCATCCTGGGGCTGGTCCTGGAAGGGAGCTTCGAGATGTTCCCCACGCTCCTGGTCCCCGACGGCTCGTTCATGATCGATCGGCGCATGGGCGTCTACGGGCACCCGCTGGAGGTGCAGGCCCTCTTCTTCGCCGCCCTCCGCGCGGCCCGGGAGCTCCTTGCCGGAGACGATGACTGGCGCGATCAGGTTCAGCACCGTCTGCAGAACCTCCGGCACCATGTGGGCCGCTACTACTGGCTCGATCACGACAACCTGCGGGAGCTCGCCCAGGTCGGAAGCGACGAGTACGGCGAAGACGCCAGCAACGTCTTCAACGTGTTCCCCGAGTCCATCCCGTCCTGGGTGGAGGAGTGGATCCCCGACGACGCCGGCTACTTCGCGGGGAATGTGGGGCCGGGGCGCATCGACTTCCGCTTCTTCACCCAGGGCAACCTCCTCACCCTGGCCGCCGGACTGGCCGACGACGACAAGTCCACCCGCCTGATGCAGCTGATGGAAGCTCGCTGGGACGACCTGGTGGGCACGGCGCCGCTGCGGATCGTGTTTCCGGCGCTCACCGGGGAGAGCTGGAAGGTCATCACCGGGGCCGACGCCAAGAACGAGCCGTGGCGATACCACAATGGAGGCTCGTGGCCCTGCCTCCTCTGGTCCTTCGCCACCGCCACGTCCGGATGCGACCGTCTCGACCTTCTGGAGCGAGCCGTCTCGGCCGTCGAGGCGCGCCTGGAGGACGACGCGTGGCCCGAATACTATGACGGCCGTACCGATCCCAAGCCGGGAAAGCGGGCCCGGTGCCGGCAGAGCTGGACCATGGGGAGCTACCTCTATGCCAAGGCCTGTCTCCGGGACCCTTCGGTGGGAAAGCTCTACTCCTGGCCCGACGAGATCCGCCCCGAAGAGGCAGTCTCCGCCAGAGTGTCAGCGGGAGACTGAGCCGGGCCGGGCCGCGGAGCGTTCCCCGCTCTCGGTCCCGGGAGCCCGTCCTACTCCGTCGACCGGCTGCCGCTGTCCGGATCCAGGGCCAGGCGTGTGACCTCGAGGATCGAGAGGGACGCGACGAAGAGGATGGGACCCAGGAAGACCCCCACCAGGCCGAAGAGGACGATCCCGCCGAGCACGCTGAAGAACACCACCAGGGGGTGGAGCTGCGCCCGGTCACTCACCAGATAGGAACGGACCGGGTTGTCGATGGTGCCGATGACGAGCCCACCGATGGCGGCCAGCGCCAGAGCCTTCCACGTGTGCCCCTGGAGGAGGAGGATGATGCTGGCCGGGCCCCACACGATGGGCGGACCGACGGCCGGGAGGAGGGAGAGGATCACCATGACCGTACCCCACAATACAGGACCCGGGATGCCCAGGATCCAGAAGGCGAGACCGCCCAGGGTTCCCTGGGCGATGGCCACCACCACGTGCCCGTACACCGTGGCGTAGATGACCTCCCCGGAGCGCTGGATCAGGGCGTCCGTGAGATCGTCGCTCAGGGGGATCACCCGACCCACGGCGGAGATCATGCCCTCGCCGTCCCGGAGGAGATAGAAGAGGCTGAACAGGGCCACGCCCGCCTGGATCACGCCGCCACCCAGGCCCGACAGGAGGCCCAGGGTCCGGCCGGCCATGAAGCCGCCCAGCTGCTGCACCTGGTCGGTTACCGTGCTGATCACGCCCTGCTGATCCACCCCGAGCCACGACGCCACCCGTGACAGCGCGTGGTAGATCGTCCCTCCCGGATCGAGGAGGTCGCCGACCCGGCCCGACACCATGTCCACGTTGTCCTGGATGGAGTTGAAGAGGACGAGGGAGAGGGCCACCAGGGGGAGAAAGACCAGGAAGAAGAGGCCCGTGGTCCCGAGGAAGGCCGCCACGTTCTCGTGACCGGTCCGGTCCCGCAGCCAGCGGTACGGCGGATGCGCCATCACCGCCAGGACCACGGCGGTCATGAGGGCCGTGGCGAAGGGCCAGAGGATCCGTCCCAGGAGGTAGGCCGAACCGGCGGACAGGAAGAGGAGGACGATGATGCGGAGGTGACGACGCTCCTCGGGCGGAGCGTGGACCGAGACGGGAGGGGTCTCGTGTTGGTCTTCCGGCTGGGCCATCTCCTCTCGCTCTCTCCGGGCCGCAGATCGGCGGCGCGCCTGATCCATCTACGGAATAGAACTTGCAAGTTCAAGTAATGCAACGAGTTGCACGTCAGCGCATCCGGGTCGGCGGCCGGAGCACCCACGTGTTCGAGGCGTGTCAGACGCCTCTGGGCCGATGGGTCAGCCGCCCACCTCCGGCCCCGACTCGACGGCACCGGCCAACCGCTCCCGGACCGAGCGCATCCAGCGCGTCACCGCACCCCCTTCACGGGCCTCCAGGAGCTCGACGAGCGCGGGGATCGCTTCTTCCGCCCGGACCTTCCCCGCCTGGATGACGGCGTCCCGATCCTTCGCCCTCATCTTGCTGAACTCTTCGACGTCGGGATCGATGAGGACGTCGGCCTCGGACAAGATCTCGAAGCGCATCTGGCTGTTCACGGCGATGTCGAAGGCGTTGGCCATGACCTGGATCCAGCTCTCCACCGGATCGAACGGCAGCGCGAAGCCCAGGCTCACCGCGACCACCACCGGAGCACCCATCTCCCGTGCGGCCCGGGCGGGGACGTTCTCCACCAGCGCACCGTCCACCAGCAGCTTGCCGTCGATCTCCACCGGAGCGTAGAGCCCCGGCACGCAGCAGCTCGCGCGGACTGCTCTCGCCACGGGCCCCCGCTCCAGGAGCACGCGGTTCCCCGTGTTGATGTCGGTGGCGACGATGCCCAGCGGGATCTCGCTGTCCTCGATGCGGACGTCCCCCAGGACGGCAAGGGTCTCTTCCAGACCCTCGTTGGTGGCCCACCCGAAATGGCCGAACGGCTTCGCCCGGGTCATGGTGCCCCAACCGAGCTCCGCCAGGGCGTCGGTGGTCTCCGACGCGGACATCCCGAAAGCGGCGAAAGCCGCTGCGATGGCACCGGCGCTGGTTCCGGCGAGCCACCCCGGGTTGAGCCCATGGTCCTCCAGCGCCGTGAGCACACCCAGGTGCGCCAGCCCCCGCACGAACCCGCCACCCAGAGCGAGTCCGAACTGCGATGACGGTTCCGTCTCGGTCATGAGCCCCTCCGGTGCGACAACCAGGACCCCGGTAATCTCACCTCCCACGCCATCGGACAGAAGACCGGTTGACAGGAACCGGCCTCCGGAACGACCATAGCCCTCATGAGCCACAGCGTACGCCGTCACCTGAAGGTGGACGTCGAGGGATACGACGCGAACATCCGCCGGTTCATCCCCGGATACGAGACCATGATCGAGCAGGCCGCCGCAGCGGTGGCGGCCATCTCTCCCCGCCTGGTCCTGGACCTGGGCTCGGGCACCGGGGCCCTCGCCGAGGCCCTGCTACACCGCAAGGAGGTCAACGCGGTGGAGCTTCTCGACGTGGACGAGGAGATGCTGGGCGTGGCCCGGCGCAGGTTGGAGCCCTTCGGGCGCCGCGCGCGGTTCACCCTACGGTCGTTCGAGGAGCCGTTCCCGGCTTGTGATGCCGTCACCGCGTCGCTGTCGCTGCACCACGTCCCCACCCTGGAGGCGAAGGCCGCCCTCTTCCTCCGCGCCCACGACGCGCTCCCTCCCGGAGGCCTCTTCGTCAACGCCGACGCCACCATGCCCGCTGACCCTCCGGAGCGTGATGCGGTGTATCGGGCCTGGGCGGACCACATGGTTTCGTCCGGCATCGAGGAGGCGCAGGCGTGGCGTCACTTCGAGGAGTGGGCAGAGGAGGACACGTACCTCCCGCTGGAAGCCGAGCTGGCGGC
>JASFRY010000035.1:0-15426 GCA_050114675.1 Gemmatimonadota bacterium
GGCGGTGCGGCGTGCCCGCCCGCGGACGGGCTGAGCGGTGGGCGTCCCACCGATCTTACAGGCCGGCCGCCACCCTGAGCGGATCCTATCCGGGCAGCTCCCGGCAGTCGCGGAACATGCGCCGCTGGGCGCGGTCGCCATCGGCGATGAGATCGAAGAACTGGTCGAAGTACGCCACCGTCTCCCGGGCCACGCCCTCGTCCAGGTACGGGAAGGTTTGGTAGAGGACGGCCACCTCGGGCCGGATCCGGCGGAAAGGAGCGAGCACCGCTTCCCGGTCCAGGCCGGGCCAGCACCATCCCATGTAGAAGCGCTGCCGCACGGTGGAGATGGGTGTCCGGGGCGCCGGCATGGCGTAGGGCGCTTCCACGGCGCCGGAGAAGTCGAAGTCGTAGGGGACGGGCACGACCTTTCCTCCCACGGCGAAGATCGCCGTGTTGTGCACCTGGGCGTCGGCCCAGTCGGTGTTGCCGATCATGTACTGGAAGACCGCCACGCGTGCGGACGAGGCCGGATCCAGGACGCGGGCCCGGACGATCTTCCCTTCGGGGACGTCCATGGACTGGCCCCCGACCCGCGCCGCCAGGGCCTCGTCGCTCTCGATGAGGAAGGCGAAGCGCGTGAACGCGTCTTCGTCCCCGGCGTCCGCGAAGGTGACGCGTGCCAGGCGTACCCGGAACGCCAGATCCGTCACCAAGGCGTATACGCGATACAGGAGGTACTCCCTGAGCACGTACTCCTCGTACTCGTCCCGGTCGCCCCCGCACGGTACCACCATCTTGAGCTTGTCCTGACCCTGGAAGACAGTGCCCTCCACGTGGTTCTTCCTCACGTTCAGGCGCAGCGGCGGGAAGGAGCAGTATGACGGGTCGCGCCGGAAGTCGCCGCGGGGCCTCAGCTGCACGTCCAGGGTGTCGCCCGCCTCCGGGATCAGCAGGGCGGGCCGGTATTCGGGGTCCTCGTGGCGGTCGCGGCGGAGGGCGTCGAAGTCCGCCACCAGCGTGAACGTCAGGGGCTCGTCGGAGGAGAAGAGGGACGCGCCGGAGGCTTCCTGCGCACGGACCGAGCCGGGCAGAAGCGACGCCGTCAGGATCCACGGGACGACGCGCAGCGCTGCGGCCGAGCGCCTGGTCCGTTCCACCGCTCCGCTTCCCTCGTTCATGCGCCTAGCCGACGGTCTTCCCGTCGGGCCCTTTCTTGCCCTTGTCCAGGAAGGGCACGCCGTCCTTCATCCAGTCGGGCTCGGGCTTGCCCATGAGATAGTGGTCGAAGAACTGCCGCATGCGCACCTGGAAGTCCTTCTGGTTGGCTTCCTTCGACAGGTGGTGCGGCTCGTCGGGATAGGAGAGGAAGATGACCTTCTTGCCCAGCCTGCGCGCCGACGTGTACAGCTCCAGCCCCTGATTCCAGTCCACGGCGCCATCGGCGGTGCCCTGGAGAATGAGGAAGGGGGTGGAGATGTCGGGCACGTGCTGGATGGGGGACTGGCTCCGCCACCGGGCCAGGTCGTCCCACGGCGTGTCGCCCATGCGTCCCTGGCTCCACTGGAGGATGGGGCCGTTCCCGTTGCCCGTCCGCTTGTAGAGGATGTTGTTCATGCTCATGAGGTCCGTGAGCGGCGCCCCCGTCACGATGCACGCGAACA
Organism: Gemmatimonadota bacterium; assembly: GCA_050114675.1. Classification (GTDB taxonomy): domain Bacteria; phylum Gemmatimonadota; class Gemmatimonadetes; order Longimicrobiales; family Gaopeijiaceae; genus SZUA-318. Next base: position 1,646 of record JASFRY010000035.1, read on the forward strand.
TGTCGGTCTGGGTCAGGATGAACGACGTCTCGTAGCCGCCCCACGAGTGTCCCTGGAGGCCGATGTGATCCGGGTCGGCGTAGCCCAGGTCGACGACCTTCTTCGCCGCCGCCGTCACGTCGTCCAGCGCCGAGCTGCCGGGATAGCCGTCGTCGTAGACGATGTCGGGCATGAGCACCAGGTAGCCGTTGCTGGCATACGTGGACATGTGGGGCCGGTCGTCGTAGACGGGCATGGAGAACTGGTGGTGGCGCTGGCTCATCTTCTCGTAGAAGTAGACGACCATGGGATAGCGCTGCCCCTCCTCGTAGCCCGCCGGGAGCGTGAGGGTGGCCTGGAGCTTGTTGCCCCGCTGGTCCACGTAGTCCACCAGGACGCGCCGGCCCCAGAGGAAGTCCTCGATCTGGGGATTGGCGTCGGTGACCTTCCGCGGGCTCTGCAGCCGGGTGTCGCTCACCCAGTAGTCGGGAAACTCCTGGAAGGTCTGGCGCGTTAAGACCACCACGTCGGTGCTGTCCGCCTTGGTGAGGTCGCCGATCATCTCGTCGGCGAAGAGGAGCTCCTGGGGATCCTGGCCGGGTCGCGCCCGGAAGTACCCCGACTTCTTGGTCCACTCGCCGTACGCCGACAGGGTGGCGCCGTCGGGGTCGACGAAATCGGTCGGGGGGCCGAAGCGTCGGAAGGGACTGCCGGAGGCGTCCGGTTCCAGGTCCACTACCCGGAACTGGATCTCGTCCCGGGCTCCCCGTCCGCCGCTCACCGCCACCGCCGCGCCGCCCGCCAGGGGCACGGCGTACACGTCGTACTTCGTGTCCAGGAGGACCTTTCCGTCCTCCGTCCATCCGGCCAGGCCCCAGGCCGGCCGCTCGGCCACCAGGTCGAAGTCGCCGTTCATGAAGTCGATGCCTGCCGACGCCGACAGGTTCGTGGTCTCCAGCGTCTCCAGGTCGGTGGCGCGCACCGAATCGTCGCGGACGTAGACGTAGTACGCACCCTCGGGTGAGGCGCCCATGGGTCGCCGGATTCCCTCGACGAGGGTCTGCGCGGCCCCAGTCGCCGGGTCCAGGCGAACGTAGTCGGCGCGGCCGCCCTCCACGTCCAGGTCGTCCCGGTAGCGGTGGTCGTCGCGGCCCACGGCCCATTTGCCCTTCCCGACCACGTCCACCCTTCGCATGTCGTCGGTGGCGAGGCGCACGAAGCGGCCGGACTCCACGTTGTAGACCGACGCGTAGGTGTAGCGCCGGTCGGCATCGGCCTGGACCATCTGTACCGACTGCAGGCGATCGTCGGCCCAGTGCCAGACGTCCACGTTGGCCCGCTCCTCTCCCTTCTCCGGCTTCTTCGCCTCGTCGGCCTGCTCCTTGATGCCCACAACCACCCGACGCCCGTCCTCGGTCCAGCGGGTGTCCGCCAGCTCCGAGAGGACGAAGCCCTCGGGGAAGGACGGGTCGGTGGACGGATCGTACGTCGTCACGCGAGGTTGGCCGCCATCCAGGCCGCGCACCACCACCAGCGTGTTGGCCTGGTGCTCCTTTCCTTCGGGCGTGTCACCCCGCAGGACGGCCAGGTCCGGGCCGGCTTCGCTCCAGGTCAGGTCTTCGTAGCGCTGCTCGCCGGTGTCCACCGGTCGGACGCGGCCGTCGCTGACCTGCATCACGTAGAGACCGTTCCCCGATTGGTTGGCCGCATCCACGGTGTAGGCCAGGAAGGCCCCGTCCTCGTCGAAGGCGTACTCGGCCACGTTGCCCACCGGCAGCAGGCTGCCGCCACCGAGATCCCTCAGGAGGAAGTCGGCGCCCGTTTGCTCGGCCTGGCGGTCCGCGCGATCGTGCAGGACCGCCAGGTACCCGCTGCCGGCCGCGAAGGCGAAGGACTGCACCTGCTCGAAGGTCTCCTCGTCCCCGCTCTGCAGGTCCAGGAGATGGAGGGTGCTGGGCACCGGCTTCTTCTGCTCGCGCAGCTTGTCGGCCTCGTCCTCGGGCGGAGTGGTCATGAACGCCACCCAGCGGCTGTCGTCGGAGAAAGCGGCGCGGGAGCCGTTGGTCGCCTGGTGTACCGTGTTGCCGTCGAGCTCCTTCACGATGAAGGTGGCATCCCCGTCGTTGGGACGGAGGGCGTAGGACAGCCACCGTCCGTCGGGGGAGATCTCCACCTGGGCGATGCGGTTCCACGCACCATAGTCGTCGAGGGTGAGGGGGCGCTTGTCCTGGGCCTGGAGGGCCGCGGGAAGGGCGAGAACCAGGAGGAGGATGAGGCGGGATCGGAGCAGCGGGCGCATGGGGTCCCCGGGAAAGACGTGGATCGTCCTGGCCATGCTGCCTTCGCGGCCGTGACGGGGCAAGGGGCGCATCGGGTGCGGCCGACCTCGCCGGCGAGAGGGAGTGGCGGGCCGGAGGCGCCGGACCCGGCCCGCTCTGTCAGCGGATCCGCACCTCCAGGACCTTCCCCCGGTAGGCCACCGGATCCACGCCGGACACGGTCTCGGTCACGACCCGGCCGCCTGCAGGCCAGGTCACCTCCACGTCCACGGCGTCCAGCGCCGCCAGCCCCACATGCACCGGAAGGTCGCTCTGGCTGTCGTAGCCCGAGCCCGAGTCCACCAGTGCCGAGGAGAGGATCCGACGGGTGCCGGCAGCGTAGACGCGCACCACCGCACCGGCGCGGGTAGCGTGGCCGTCGGCGTCCAGCACGCGCACGCGCAGGCTGTGCCGGGCGATCTCCGGTCGGAGCAGGTTCTGCTCCAGGAAGTGCATTCCCTTCTGCTGCTGGGCGCCGGTGAGGGCCAGGTCCAGGTCGCCGTCGCCGTCGTAGTCCACCCAGGTGACGCCGTGGTCCGCCTCCACCTTGAGCGGCTCCGGCGTCACGTCCTCGAAGGGACCGTCTTCCCGACGCATGAGCCAGTCGCGGTAGCTGGTGCCGCCGGAAACGGTGCCGTTGACATACAGGTCCGCCCGGCCGTCGTGGTCGAAGTCCGCCCAGGCGCAGGTGTCGTACTCGGAAGCGGTGGCGAGGCCCTCGGCCTCCGCCACGTTGTCCCAGGAGAGGCCTGCCTGCCCCGGATTCCGGAAGAGGCCGTTGGGCCCGTAGTTGGCCGTGAAGAGGTCCAGGTCACCGTCGTTGTCGTAGTCCACGGCGCAGGGCCGCACGGTGCCGTGGGACTCGTCGCCCACGCCACGGCCACCGTCGGCGAGGCCCCACGCTTCGGCCACGTCGGTGTAGGTCCCACCGTCGTCGAGCCACAGCCCGTTGGCGTCCCCGTCCATGTTGGCGACATACACGTCCAGGTCGCCGTCCTGGTCGGCGTCGAGCCAAACCGCGCCCACCGAGCGGCGGGGGTCCCCGATCCCGCTGGACCCGGTGACGTCCGTGAAGATCCCGTCGTCGTTCCGCCAGAGCCGATTCGGGCCGTCCCGCAGCGCCAGGAAGAGGTCCAGGTCGCCGTCGCCGTCCACGTCCACCCACGAGGCCTGGCGCGTCGTCCCCGACGCCAGCCGGAGGCCCGCGCTGTCCGTCACCTCCGTGAACCGGCCTGCGTCATTGCGCCACAGCGCGGTCACCAGGCTGTCCCGGGCGTACCCGAGGAAGAGGTCGGGATCGCCATCGGCGTCGTAGTCCCCCCACGACGAGGTGCGGACACGCTCCTCCACCTTCAGGCCGACGGCGCTGGCCACCTCGACGAAGCCCGCCATCCCGTCGTTGCGGTACAGGCGGCTCGCCGCGCCGTTGAAGCCCACGAAGCGGTCCGGATCGCCGTCGCCGTCGAAGTCGGCCCAGGCGTCGGTGAGCGTGCCGCCGGCGTCGAAGGGCGGAAACGCCACGGGGAGGAAGCGGACGGGTTCGGGACCCTGGCTCGGCGCCCAGGAGCGCCAGATGAGCAGGACGCCGAGGAGGATCAGGAAGAGGGCGAAGAGCTGCCTCACCGGGAGCGCACCGTGTTGTGCAGGATCCCCACCCCCTCCACCTCCACCTCCACCACGTCGCCGTCGTCCATGGGCCGCGTGCTGCCCGGCGTGCCCGTGAAGATCAGGTCTCCGGGCATGAGGGTGACGTAGCGGCTCACGTAGCTCACGATCTCCGAAGTGTTGAAGATGAGGTCGGTGGTGCGCTGGTGCTGCCGCACTTCCCCGTTGACACGGGTCTCCACCAGCACGTCGTCGGGGTTCACGCCCCGGGCGATGACCGGACCCACCGGGCCGAAGGTGTCCGAGCCCTTGGCGCGGAACCACTGGAGATCGTTCGCCTGCCAGTCACGCTCGGACACGTCGTCGCCGGCGGTGATCCCGAAGATGCAGTCAGGTGCCTCGGCTTCCGTGACCCGCGCGCACCGTTTGCCGATCACCAGCACCATCTCTCCCTCGTAGTGGAGGTTGGTGGCGTCGGGCGGGCGCACGATGTCGTCGCCCTGGCCCACCAGTGAGGTGGGGTACTTGGCGAAGAGGCCCGGATACGCGGCGGGATCCCGTTCTCCCAGGTGGCTCTGGTAGTTGAGTCCCACGGCGATGACCTTCTGGGGGTCGGTGGGCGGGAGAAGCTTCGCGTCGGCCAGGGGCACCCAGCGGTCCGTCGTCCGATGCGCGCCGAAGAGGTCTCCGTCGATCTCACGGATCCGGTCCCCCTGCAGGATGCCGTACGATACATCTCCGTCGTGCCGGTACCTGACGTAGCGGACGACGCCGTCTGAATTCTGGGCGGCCACGGGGGCGGCGGACGCCACCGCCAGGAGCGCGACCGCCAGGGCGAGGATGGTGCGGCGCATGAATGCCTCCGGTGAGGGTTGCTCACGGGCATGCTGGGGTGCCGGCTCCCGGACGGCAAGCAGGCGGCCCGCACGGATCGGTGGCGCGAGTCGGGGGACCTCCCCCATCTTCGGCCCTTCGGGATGTTCCGAGCCTCCCCTCGATCCGGAGTCCTCCATGCTTCATCGAGATCCCTCCCGCCGCACCTTTCTCCAACTCTCGGGCGCCGCAGGCCTCGGCGCCTGGATGACGCTCAGCCTCGCGGGCTGCAAGGACGCCGCCGAGTCGGCGTCCGAAGCCCTTCGCTCCGGCGAAGGGCCCCGCGTCCTGGAAGAGGGGGAGCGCAACACGCTGGAGGCCTTCTCCGACCGGATCCTGCCCCCGGAGGGTGGCCAGCCCGGGGCCGTGGCCATGGGTGCCGTGGTCTTCATGGATCACTTCCTGGCGGACCAGCCCGACCAGCTCAGAGCGGCAAGGGACGCCATGACGACCCTGGACGACAAGGCCCGGGAGGCGGATCCCGAGGCGGCGGGCTTCGTGCAGTTGGAGCCCGAGGCCCAGGACGCGCTGCTCGACCACCTGAGCGAGTCCGATCCCCAGGCCGTCTTCCCGCTCTGGACGCTGGTCATGTTCGGAGTGCTGGCCGACCCGTCCCACGGGGGGAACCGGGACAAAGCGGGGTGGGCCATGATCGACTTCGACGACCGCCACGCCTGGCAGCCCCCCTTCGGGTACTACGACGCCCAGGCCCGGCAGGGAGGGGAGGCTTGAGCCGCCGGAGGAGGGGGGCGCCCCTGAGCCGGCGAGCTCTCCTGGCTTCGGCCGTACCGTTCGGGCCGACCTTCCAGACCCGGGACGAGGTGGATTTCGTCATCGTGGGATCCGGTGCTGCGGGAGGCGTCATCGCCCGGGAGCTGTCCAGGGCGGGATTCGACGTGGTGGTGCTGGAGCAGGGACCCTACCGAAAGGCCGCCGACTACAGCCACGACGAGCTGGAGATCTCCATCCAGAACGCGCTGGCCGGTGACGAGCCCCAGACGTTCCGCAAGACGGAGGCGGACAAGGCAGGGCCTCTGGGCGGTCCCTTCCCGCCGGCGTTCTACGCCCACACCGTGGGAGGCAGCAGCGTCCACTTCACCGCCAACTACTGGCGGTTCCGCCCGGTGGACTTCAACGAGCGGAGTCGTCTCGGCGCCATCCCCGGGGCGTCGCTGGTGGATTGGCCCATCACGTACGAGGAGCTGGAGCCCTACTACACCCGGGTGGACTGGGAGGTGGGGGTCTCGGGGGCTGTGGGCCCCAACGATCCCCCCCGGTCCAGGCCGTATCCCCATCCGCCGCTTCCGGTGAAGTCCTCGGGCGTCCTCTTCGAGAAGGGGGCCCGCGCCCTGGGATACCAGCCGTACCCGGCGCCCATGGCCATCCTGTCCGAAGCCCGGCCGGGGCGGAACGCCTGCATGCACTGCGGATTCTGCATGGGCTTCATGTGCGAGGCGAACGCAAAGTCGTCCACGCTGGCGTCCATGATCCCCGAGGCCGAGGCCACCGGCAGGTGCGAGATCCGGCCCTTGAGCACGGTCCACCGGGTGGAGACCGACGCGTCGGGTCGTGTGACCCAGGTGGTCTACTTCGACCAGGACGGAGCCGAGCACGCCCAGAAGGCGAAGGCGGTGGTGCTCAGCGCCAACGGCGCCGAGACGCCCCGCCTCCTCTTCATGTCCGAGTCGTCGCTCTTTCCCCAGGGACTGGCCAACGGAAGCGGGGTGGTGGGCAAGCACCTCATGTTCAACGGGAACGGCTCGGTGCAGGCCCTCTTCGACGAGCCGCTCAACGAGTACAAGAGCGTCCAGGTCACCCGGGTGTGCACCGATTGGTACGAGTCGGATCCCAAGCGGGGCTTCTACGGCGGCGGCGGCATGGACGGGCGCCAGATCTTCAACTCGCCCATCCTCTTCGCGCTGGCCGGCATGCCGCCCGACGCGCCGTGGCGGGGCGCCGACTTCCGGCGCTTCCTGAGCCACAACTTCACCCGGAGCATGATGGTGGCGACCCACTCCACGTCGCTGCCGCTGGAGACCAACACCGTCACGCTGGACGAGGAGGTGAAGGACCGTTTCGGGAGGCCCGCGCTCTGCGTCACCTACAAGGACCATCCCGATGACCTGAAGATGGTGGACTTCCTCCAGGCCCGGGCCAAGGAGATCATGGAAGCGGCCGGGGCGAAACAGACGTGGTCCTTCCCGCCGGAGGAGCAGTCGGTGGGCTTCCACCTCCTGGGCACCTGCCGCATGGGCAACGACCCGGCGTCGTCGGTAGTGGACAGGTTCCACCGGACCCACGAGGTCCCCAACCTCTTCATCTGCGACGGGAGCAGCCTGGTGACCTCGGGTCGCGGCCAGCCCACCATGACCATCTCGGCCCTGGCGTTCCGGGCGGCGGAGCACATCGCCGACTTCGCCCGCAAGGGGGAGGTCTGAGGCAGCCGGGACGGCGACGCGCCGGGGGCAGGCCCTCACCGACGAGGAGGGGCGCGGGGCGAGGCCGATCCGCGAGGGGTGGGGCCCTCGCGGCGGCGCTGGCGGCGGCGCTGGCGCTGGCGACGGCCGGTGTGGGCGCCCAGCAGGTGGCCGATACGGCGTTCCACCCCGCCGTAGGCGTACCTTCGTTCCCGACGGGGGAGGGCCCTCGGATCGTCGTGGATGGAGGGCACCACAACTATCACACGGTGGGTGGACGCTACCGGACGTTCGCCGAGCTGCTCCGTCGGGACGGCTTCGTGGTGGACGGCGAGAGGGGCCCGTTCACCGCCACCGCCCTCGAAGGGGTGGACGTCCTGGTCGTGGCCAACGCCGTGAACGAGCGGAACCGCTCCGCCGATGACTGGGCCCTGCCCACACCGTCGGCCTTCACCACGGAGGAGATCGAGGCGGTGCGGGTTTGGGTGGAGCGGGGCGGCGCCCTTCTCCTCATTGCCGACCACATGCCGTTTCCCGGTGCGGCCCACGAGCTGGCGGCGGCGTTCGGCTTCGAGCTCCTCAACGGCTTCGCCCTCGAGGGCGGTGATATGGAGGGGCGAACGCCCATGGTGTTCCGGCGCTCCGACGGCTCGCTGGCGGAGCACGCCGTGAGCGACGGGGCCGGCGACGGCACCCGGGTGGACTCGGTGGCGACGTTCACCGGGGAGGCGTTCCGGGCTCCGGCCCAGGCCGTCTCCCTGCTCACGTTCCGGCCGGGCGTGATATCGCTTCTTCCCGACACGGCGTGGAGCTTCCACGAGCGCACGCCCGGCGTGCCCGTGGGCGGCTGGTCCCAGGGGGCCGTGGAGGAGGTGGGGCGGGGGCGGGTTGCCGTCTTCGGCGAGGCTGCCATGTTCTCGGCACAGCTGCAGACCCGGAGGGACGGGGTGCTTCCCATGGGGATGAACGCACCCGTGGCCGGCGGCAACCCGCGCTTCCTCCTGAATCTGATTCACTGGCTGGCGCGCTCTTGAGGCGACCGAGCCTCGTGCTCGCCAGGTACGGGGACGCCGGATCATGACCAACGCATACGACGCCGTCATCGTCGGGGGTGGCATCATGGGATGCTCCACCGCGTACCAGCTCGCTCGCATGGGCCTGTCGGTGGCGGTCTTGGAGAAGGGGGCCCTCGCCTCGGGCTCCACCGGGAAGTCGTCGGCCATCGTGCGCCAGCACTACTCCAACGAGGTCACGGCGCGCATGGCGCGGTGGGGCCTCGACGTCTTCCGGAACTTCGACGAGCGCGTGGGCGGTTCCAGCGGCTTCGTGAACGCGGGCTTCCTGGTCCTGGTGCCTGCCGAGGACGCCGACGGGCTTCGCGCCAACGTGGCGATGCAGCAGGGCGTGGGCGTGGATACCCGCATCCTCGCCCCCGAGGAGATCCGCGAGGTGCTCCCCGGTGGTGCGGCCGCCGATCTGGTGGCGGCCGCCTACGAGCCGGGCGCAGGCTATGCCGACCCCCATCTCACGGCCACGGGCTTCGCCGACGCCGCCAAGCGCTTCGGGGCGCGCTTCTTCTTCAACACGGCCGTCACGGCCATCCGCTTCCAGGGAGGCAAGGTGACCGGGGTGGACACGACGGCCGGACCCGTGGACGCCGACGCGGTGGTGAACTGTGCGGGCCCGTGGGGTGCCCGGGTGGCGGCCATGGCCGGCCTGGATGTGCCGGTGTCGTCTTGCCGGGCCCAGGTGTCGGTGTTCGGACGGCCCCAGGGGCACCGGGGGCCCCACCCGGTGGTGCTGGACTTCGTGCACGCTTCGTACTTCCGGCCCGAGACCGGTGATCTCATGCTGGTGGGGCTCATCGATCCGTCGGAAGCCGAGGACGTGGTGGACCCGGACCACTATCCCGAGCACACGGACGAGGGCTTCGACCTGGACGTGGGCCGTCGGTGGATCGAGCGCTGTCCCGCCATGGAGGCCGCGGAGCGCCGCCGCGGATACTCCGGCCTCTATGCCGTCACGCCGGACTGGCACCCGGTCATCGACGAGGTGCCCGAAGGGAGCGGGCATTTCCTGTGCACCGGCTTCAGCGGGCATGGCTTCAAGCTGGGGCCGGCGGTGGGCCTCCTGACCGCCGAGCTCGTGGCGGGCGAGAAGCCCACCTTCGACCCCCGCATGTTCCGGCTGGCGCGGTATGCCGAGAGCGATCCGGTGCGCGGCCGCTACGAGTACAGTATCACGGGCTGAGCGCCAGGGGGGCTCCGGCCGCCTCGCCCCGCCCGGCGGCGCGCCCGTCCGGGGGGGCCGTTTCCCCACGCCGGCGTGGCGAATTCGTCACGGCGAGCGATTGCCAGCGCGGACCGTCTTGCCAAATGTTGGTGCTCACCTGGGCGTTCCCCTCCTCGGCGTCTGCGACGCTACGGTCACGAGGCGATCATGCGGCTTGGCACGGTGCTCTTCGTCGTCCTTCTCTCCACCGCGGCCTGCGGCGGTCCCACCCCTGGGGCGCCTGCACCGGGTGAGGAGCCGGTCCTGCCCGTCATCGGGCGCCTGCCCACGGGAAGATCGCTGGACCCCGCGGGCACGTCGGTGGAGGTGGGCTCCCTCCCCCTGGCTCTGACCCTGACGCCCGAGGGACGACACGCTGCGCTGCTCCTCAACGGATGGCGGGAGCAGGGCGTACAGATCGTGGACCGCTTCACGGGCGAGGTGACGCAGACGCTCGAGCAGCCCGCTGCCTTCCTCGGGCTGTCCTTCAGTCCCGACGGTCGCATGCTGTACGCGTCGGGGGGGAACCAGGACGTGGTGTATCGCTACGCGTGGGACGGCGCCCGGGCCACCCTGAGGGACTCCCTGATCCTGGCGGTGAAGCGACCCGGCCGCTCCGGCACACGCTACCCGGCCCAGTTCGCCTTCTCGCCCGACGGCCGCTTTCTCTACGTGGCGGAGAACCTGGCCGACTCCCTGGCCGTGGTGGATGTGGCCACGGGACGCGTGCTGGCCCGGCACGCCACGGATCGCTACCCCTACGGCGTGGCCGCGGCACCCGACGGGACCGTGTACGTGTCGGCATGGGGCGATCACACGGTGTCGGTGTTTCGCTTCGCCGACGATGGCCGGGCGCTGTCGGCCTCGGAGGTTCAGGTTGCACGCCACCCCTCCGCCCTCCTCCTCAACGCCGATGGCTCACGCCTCTTCGTGGCGTCGGGCAGCACGGACCGCGTGGCGGTCATGGATACGCGTACCCGCTCCGTCGTGGCGGAGCTGAAGGACGCTCCTCCCGAGGGCCCGGCCGAGGGCAGCACACCCAACGCCATGGCCCTGTCGCCCGACGGAAGACGCCTCTTCGTGGCCGAGGCCGACAACAACGCGGTGGCCGTCTTCGACCTCTCTCCCCAGATAGGCGGATATGATGCGCACAAGTCCGCCACAAGCGCTCCGGCGGGGCCGGCGGGCGCTGCCGGCGCCACGCCGGTCGACGCTGTGGGGGGCACGGTGACTATCATCGACGCGCCGACGGGCCGCATCCCCGTGGAGTGGTATCCCACGGCGGTGACGGTGAGCGGCGACTCGGTGCTGGTGGCGAACGGCAAGGGGAGGGGAACGGGGCCCAACCCGGACTTTCCCCCGCCCACGATCCGGAGGGCGCCGGGAGAGCCCAGCTACACCATGGGGCAGCTCACGGGGACGTTGAGCACGCTCCCGCTGGCCCGGGCCACGGCCGCCGAGTTGGCGCCGCTCGCCGCACGCGTCGCCCGAGCGAACCGTTGGGACGACCACCGGGCCGGCGCCGCGCGCCACTATCCGCCCCTGGAGCACGTCATCTACGTCATCAAGGAGAACCGAACCTACGACCAGGTCCTGGGTGACCTCCCCTCGGGGGACGGGGACCCGTCCCTGGTGTTCTTCGGCCGGAGCATCACCCCGAACCATCACGCGCTGGTGGAGCGCTTCGGCCTCTTCGACCGCTTCTTCGTCAACGCCGAGGCCAGCCCCGACGGCCACAACTGGTCCATGGCGGCCTACACCACCGACTACCTCCAGAAGACCGTCCCTTCCAACTACTCGGATCGTGGCCGGACCTACGACTGGGAAGGCACCAACCGCGGATTCGGCAACATCCCCTGGGAGGACGACGAGGACGACGTCAACGAGCCCGCCATGGGCTACCTGTGGGACCTGGCGAACCGGGCGGGGATCACCTTCCGCAACTACGGCGAGTTCGTGGTGCCCGACTACGTGGATCGCGACGACGACATGCCGGCGGGCTACAAGGGCAACAAGCCGTTCCTGCTGACCCACACGAGCCGGGAGTATCCGGGCTTCGACCTGAACATCCCGGACCAGCGCCGGGCCGACGTGTGGATCTCCGACCTCCAGGGCTTCGTGGAAGCCGGTGCGATGCCCGCGTTCCAGATCCTGAGGCTTCCCAACGACCACACCGCCGGTGGACGGGCGGGCGCCCCCACGCCCCAGGCCTACGCCGCCGACAACGATCTGGCCCTGGGGCGCATCATCGAGGCCGTGTCGCGGACGCCGTTCTGGAAGAGCACCGTGGTCTTCGTGCTGGAGGACGACGCCCAAAACGGACCGGATCACGTGGACTCGCACCGCTCGGTCTTCCTCGCCATCTCTCCCTGGACCCAGCGGGGTGTGCACCACCGGTGGACCAACACCACCGACGTGGTGGCCACCATGACCGAGATCCTGGGTCTCGGCTCTCTCTCCCAGTTCGACTTCTACGGAAGGCCGCTTCGGAACGTCTGGGCCGAGACGCCGGACACCGCGCCCTATACCGCTCTGGTCCCTGAGCAGTCCCTCCAGGCGCGCAATCCGGAGAGCGGGCCCGACGCCGAGGCGTCGGAGGCGCTGGATCTCCGCTTCGAGGACTCGGGTCAGGACGACCTCTTCAACCGGATCCTCTGGCGACTGGTGAAGGGGGACACCGTGCCCTATCCCGGGACGAATCGCATGTCCGCCCTGGAGTGGAAGCGAGGGCGGTAGTGCTCCCAGGGAGCACCGGGGAGCAACCGTCGGGTCAGGCCCTGCTCAGAACCTTCTCGACGAAGTCCAGCACCCGGCTGCGCACCCACGCCAGGTCGAGGAGCTCCACCGAAACGCGCCCGAGTGTGGAGGGCTCGGTCTGCTCGGCATGGAACCAGAAGTGTGCAGCCATCTCATCGGGCTCGTCACGCGAGACCGTGAACTCCAGCATGGCGCGGGGGCGCTGCTTGCTCTCCTCCATGAGGCCCGGTTGGGGCCAGAAGAGGACCCGAAGCGCCGCGTCCGGCAGGTCCAGCAGGTCCTGCACCCGGATGTGATGTCCCATGGCGTCCAGGCGGCTGGCCACGCGGTCGATCTCCGGGATGCCCACCACGCGGAGAAACTCGGCCGGCTGCTCGGCAGGGTCCGGGGTGTCGACGTCGTGCGAAGGTTCGGGCGGAGGGATCCGAGGCCCGACGCGGCGACGGGGCTGGCTCATGGACGGGGGGGGCTGGATCACCGGAGCGGGCTCGAGGGCACCCTCCGACGTCATCCGGGGATGCTTCTCCGTGGGCTCCGCCCTCACCTGCACCGCGGACATCCGCGTCGGCGGCGGCTCCCACGGCTCCGTCTCGGGCTCCGTCCACGGCTCGAAGACGTCGAACAGGTCCTCCGGGCGATCCTGCTGCACGTCAGGCTCCCTCGAGCGTGTCGCGCACGAAGGTCATGAGCTGTTCCTTGACCCAGAGCTCGTCCAGGTTGCCGGCGCGGGCCGAGCCCTGATGCTGCAGCCGGTCCAACCCCTCCGAGGTCCACCGCTTCGCGCACAGCGCGTCGGGATTCGGATCTCCCCAGACGAGCTCGAGGGTGCTCCGCTGCGGCTCCTGCTCGTCCAGAGGGCCGGACTTGGGCCAGAGGTGGATCCGAACACCCGGCGGATAGGCGTCGAGAAGCTCCTGATGAACGACCCGGTGACCGGCCGCCTGGAGACGGGACGCCACGCTGCGCGCAGCCTCCAGAACGTACTTGCGCAGATACTCAGCGCCACGCTTCCGGGCCTCTTCGAGACGAATGGCCCGCTGCACCTGGCGCTGGGTCTCCTCCTGCTTGCGGCGCTCATAGTCCGACAGGAGGTATTCGAGGCGGTCGCCCTGGTCTTCCACGGGTTACGGCATCGCTGGAGCGAGGGAAACATATGAAGTCTCATCTCGAATATGCGACGCTCCGCGCCTGAACGCCACACCGGCGTTACGTGTGACGCTCCGGGACGGGGTTCGGGGATTCATGCCGCACCTCGATCGAGGGCCCTCCCCAGGGCCTCCAGTCCGTCTTCCAGCACCCGGCGCTCGCCCGAGACGGCGACGCGGAAATGGGCGGGAGCCCCGAAGAACCGGCCCGGAACGAGCCCCACGCCGAATTCCGTGCGGGCCATCTCCAGGAAGGGCCCGGCATCGTCCAGCCCCGCGATGCGCGGGAACGCGACGTTGCTTCCGGGCGCCGGGGCGGCCCACTCCAGCTCGGGCCGGTCCTCGACGAAGCGCCGCAGCATGGCGCTCTGGGGCTCGAGGATGTTCCGGGCCCTCAGGAGGAGGCGGTCGATATG
>JASFRY010000036.1:0-15208 GCA_050114675.1 Gemmatimonadota bacterium
AGAGCCGAAAGCGCGCGAACTCCATGCAATTTTCACGCCACGAAAGGTACCTCCGCCCCCGGGTAAGGGTCAACTGACGGGCCAGAATTTCTTCTGTTCAACCCTTCGCGTTTCACCCGGAAGTGACTGAGGATGGCCGTCAGGCCACCGCAGGTCCACTGAGCGGCCACAATTTCTGTGAAAACTCCACACGTTTCACCGCGAAGTGAGCGGCCTCGCCGCTCCTGCCAACTCCTCACGTCTCACCGCGAAGTGAGCGGCCCCGCCGCTCCTGCCAACCCCTCACGTCTCACCGCGAACTGACTGAGGACCGCCAAAGGCGGCCGCAGGTCAATGTGACTGAGGATGGCCGCCAGGCCGCCGCAGGTCCACCTCACCACCCCGGATCTGCGCCGAGGGCTCCGCTACAGCGCCAGGAAATTCCCCAGCAGGGTCCGCCCATGCTCGCTGAAGAGGGATTCGGGGTGGAACTGAACGCCCCAGAGAGGAAGATCCCGGTGGCGCATCCCCTGGATCTCGCCCTCGTCGTCGGCGTCCGTGCTCCACGCCACCGGCTCCAGGACCCGGGGGAGGACCGTGGCATCCGTGACCAGCGAGTGGTACCGGGTCACGGTGAAGGGAGAGGGAATGCCGCGGAAGAGGGGGCTTCCGTCGTGGCGCACCTCGCCGGTCTTGCCGTGCATGAGGCGTCGTGCCCGAACGGTGCGCCCCCCGAACGCCTCGCCCAGGCTCTGGTGGCCCAGGCATACGCCCAGCATGGGGATCCCCATGGCACCCAGCGTCCGGAACGCCTCCACGCTCACCCCCGCCTCGGCGGGCGTGCACGGGCCTGGCGAGACCACCACCCGCTCGGGCGCCATGGCCACCAGCCCCTCCACGGGCCTCTCGTCGTTGCGCACCACCACGGGGTCGGCGCCCAGGTCCCCCAGGAACTGGACCAGGTTGAACGTGAAGGAGTCGTAGTTGTCGAGAACCAGGATCACGCCGGCCTCGCTCCGTTCTTCGCAACACGGCAGGACGGGATCATCTCGATCCCTCTCCAAGCCGATCCCGGAAGAAGTCATTGATCAGGGTGAAGAGGTGCACCTGGGTCGTTGTGCCAGCGATGCTGTGCGTCTTGTTGGGGTAGATCATGAGGCGGAACTGCTTCCCCGCCTCCTCCAGGTTGTGCACCATCTGCACGCTGTTCTGGAAGTGCACGTTGTCGTCCCCGGTCCCGTGCACCAGGAGGAGGTCCGCCGTGAGCCCGTCGATGTTCTCCGGTGACGCCGGCGCGCTTCGGCGGTAGCCCTCCGGATTCTCCCGGGGTGTCTGCATGTAGCGCTCCGCGTAGATCGTATCGTAGAAGCGCCAGTCCGTCACCGGGGCCACGGAGGCGCCCGCCGCAAAGACGTCCCCCCCCCGCTCCAGGGTGAGGAGCGTCATGTACCCGCCGTAGCTCCATCCCCAGATGCCGATGCGGCTGGCGTCCACGTACGGGAGCGCGCCCAGGTAGCGCGCCGCGGACACCTGGTCCCGGCTCTCGTACTCGCCCAGGTGCAGGTAGGTGATGTTCTTGAAGGCACGGCCCCGACCGCCGGTGCCCCGGTTGTCCACGCTGGCGACGATGAAGCCTTCCTGGGCCAGGAGCTGGTGGAAGAGGTATCGTCTGCCGCCCCACGCATCGGCGGCGGTCTGGGAGCCCGGACCCCCGTAGACGTACATGACCACGGGGTATGTGCGGTCGGGATCGAAGTCCGGCGGCTTGATCATCCATCCGTTGAGCGTCACGCCGTCGGGCGTGTCGAAGGTGAAGGGCTCGGGCTGCCGGAGGCCCATGCCGGCCAGCTTCTGCCGCACCTCGTCGTTGTCCACCAGGGTGCGGAGAACCGAGCCTGTGCTGTCCCGCACGGAGACCACGGTGGGGTCGCCGTTGCGGCTGTGGGCGTCCAGGAAGTACTCCGCCCCCGGCGCCATGTCCACGTCGTGGGTCCCCGGCTCGTCGGTGATGCGCTCCACCCCACTCCCGTCGAGCCTGACACGGTAGAGCTGCCGCTCCAGGGGCCCTTCCTTGGCAGCAGTGAAGTACACCCAGCCGTCGTCCGACACGCCCTTGGGCGCGTCTACCGGCCAGTCTCCGTGGGTGAGCTGCCGCTCCAGGGAGCCGTCCCGGTCATACAGGTACAGGTGCTCGTAGCCGTCCCGCTCCGAGGTCCACAGGAAGCGCTTTCCTCCGTCCACCCACGTCATGTCCAGATCCACGTCCACCCACGTGTCGCTGGTCTCGGAGAAGAGGACCCGGCCGTCCCCCGTCGCGGCCTCGGCCATGAGGATGTCGATGCGGTTCTGGTGCCGGTTCATGCGCTGGATCACCAGCTCGTCCGAGGACTCGGCCCATTCCATGCGCGCCAGGTAGATGTCGGGGTTGGCGCCGGTGTCCATCCAGGTGACTCCTCCCGAAGCCACGTCCAGCACCCCGATCCTCGGGATGGAGTTGGGCTCCCCGGCCTTCGGATAGGGGATGTCGGTGACCGTGGGATAGAGGGAGAGATCGTCGATGATCTTGAAGTCCTTGATGGGCGACTGGTCCAGCTGCCAGAACGCGATCTTCCGACCGTCGGGGCTCCAGCGCCACCCGTCACGGAGGCCCAGCTCCTCCTCGTAGACCCAGTCGAAGGTCCCGTTGATGATGTCCTCCGACCCATCGGAGGTGAGGCGGGTCTCCTTCCCCGTAGCCAGCTCGGTCATCCAGAGGTCGTGGTCCCGTACGAAGGCCACCCGGGTGCCGTCGGGGCTCGGCTTGGCGAACATCTGGAAGCCGAACGCCGTGGAAAGGGGCTGGAGGGAGCCGTCGGCGAAGGTGTAGATGAAGTAGACGCCCTTCGTATTCCGCCGCCACACACGCTCGCTCCGCGTGAAGATCAGGATCCGGCTCCCGTCGGCGAACCACGTGTAGCCCTCGATGTCGATGGGCGTACGCTCCCCGCCCGGCACGAGCGTGGACCCGTCGATGAGGCGCTGGGCGGTCCCTGTGCGCACGTCGTAGGCCACCAGGTCCGTACCGGCCGCGGGGTTGGCCACGAGGAACGTGAAGCGGTGGCCGTCGGGCATCCAGCGCGTCTCCGGGAGCCCCTGGAGCGCCAGCTCCGAGGATCCGAAGATGCGCTGCACCGAAAGGGTGTCCTGACGGCCCTGGACAGGGGCGGCAGAGGTGGCCAGGGCCAGGGTCAGAGCCAGGGCGTACGCGGGAAGGAACCGGGGTGATCTCATGGTCGCAGGAGGTGGCGGAAGACGGGCCGGCTGGACGCGGCAACGAGGTAGTCTAGGCAAACTCCACGAATCCTCGGTAGGTCCCCCACCGTGCATCCGCGTGACCCAGGGGCCGGAGGGGGCCGCGCCAGGACCTCCCCCCGCCTGCCCGGGTAGGGCTATGTTCGGGTGCTACCGTCGCGGATACGCGGCGGCCTTCTTCAGTCTCAGCCTCGCCAGCCGGTCCGTGTACACACGCTGCATCGTCTGCTCCGTTCCCTTCGAGCCGAACGAGGAGCTCGAGCACATCCCGCTGGGGAAGCGGCTGGCGTTCGACCCGGTGCGGGGACGTCTCTGGGTGGTGTGCCGGACCTGCAAGCGGTGGTCCCTCACCCCCATCGAGGAGCGCTGGGAGGCCCTGGAGGAGTTGGAGAAGCTCACCCGGGACCGGGCCCGCCTTCTTTCGCAGACCGACAACATCGCGCTGCTCCGCGTGGGCCACCTGGAGATCGTGCGGGTGGGCCGGGCCAACCTCACCGAGGAAGCGTGGTGGCGCTACGGCCGGGAGCTGACCTCCCGGCGGGACCGATACAAGAAGCTCTCCCTTGCCGGATCCCTGGCCACAGGCGCGGTAGTAGTGGGTGGATGGGCCACCGGAGGGATGACCCTCCTGGGCATGTGGTTCCTGTGGGGCAACGCCCCCCGGACCCTGACCGACGGCGCCCGATGGCTCCGCTTCGGCAGCTCGGCCTGGCGCGGGGAGAAGCGGTGCGAGCGATGCGGCTACGTGTTCCGGGCCCTGGCCTATCGCGATCGGGCCGGCTTCGGGCTCTTTCCCGGACACGAGACGGGCCGGACGGAGATCGCCTATCGGTGCCCCAGGTGTGGCCGCTATCGCGATGGAGGCCTCCACCTCGTGGGCCAGGAGGCGGACCGGACGCTGCGCCGCACGCTGGCGTACCACCACTTCGCCGGCGCCTCGGAGCGCCGGGTGGTCTCGGCGGCCCGCCTCATCCAGGAAGCCGGCACGCCACAGGACCTGACCCGCATCGTGGTGAAGGACGGACGCAGACTGGGGGATCTCCAACGCACGGGTGCCGTGGCCCTGGAGATCGCGGCCAACGAGACGGCCGAGCAGCACCTCCTGGAGCTGGAGCTCGCCGAGCTCGAGGCCCACTGGCGGCGAGAAGAGGAGCTGGCGGCCATCGTCGACGGGGAGCTCACCCCTCTTCCGCTTCTCGAGTCCCTCCGCCGCAAGGTCACGGGCCGGTAATGAGCCGGCGCGCGGCCCTCCGGGCCGTCTTCGCACTTCTCGTCGGGGTGGGCGCCTGTGCGCCGCACCCTGCCGCGGACGAGGGTCCTCCCCTGGTGGTGGTGTCCATCTTCCCCGTGGCCGATCTCACGGCACGCATCGGTGGCGACGCCGTCCGGGTGGAGACGCTCCTCCCGCCCCGGGCATCCATCCACACGTGGGAAGCCACCCCGGCGCAGATCCGGACGCTGAGCCGGGCCCGGGGCTACATCACGGTGGGGGGCGGCCTGGACGCATGGCTGGCGGACCTGGGCGCCGACAGTCCCGACCTCCTCCGACTCGTGCTCACCGACGGCATGGAGCTCCGGGGCAAGGAGCACGCCCTCGACCGTGGGGAGAGAGGGGAGGCGGAGGGGACGGGAAATCCCCACGTATGGCTGGACCCCATCCTGATGCGGGACGAGGTGGTGCCCCGGCTGTCAGCCTTCCTCGAGGAGCTCGCGCCGTCGGCCGCGCCGGCCATCCGGGACCGTTCCCGGGCCGTGTCCGACTCGCTCACGGCGCTGGACAAGGAGATCCGAGCGGTGCTGGCCACCGTGCGGACGCGCGACTTCATCGCCACCCACGACGCGTGGACGTACTTTGCGGACCGCTACGGCCTGGTCTCCCTCGGGAGCCTCTTCGAGCGACCGGGGCACGAACCGTCGGCCCGCAGCCTGGCGGCCCTGGTGGACTCGGCACGCGCCCACGAAGTTCACGCCGTGCTGGCCGAGCCCCAGCTCGCCGAGACCGCCGCCCGCGCCCTGTCGGGAGAGCTGAACGCCCGGGTGGTCGTGGTGGACCCCCTGGGCGGCCCCGGGCTCGCCGGACGGGAAAGCTACTTCGCCCTCATGCGCTACAACGCCCGGGCCTTCGCCCGGGCACTGGACGCCTCGTGAACGAACCCCATCCGCGGGCCGCCATCGTCCTGGACCACGTCTTCGCCTCGTTCGAGGACCGCGTGGCGTTGGAGGATGTGAGCTTCCAGGTGCCCGAGGGCCGCTTCCACGCCCTGGTGGGCCCCAACGGCGCAGGCAAGAGCACCGTTCTCCGGCTCCTCCTGGGCCTGCTCCGTCCCACGTCGGGTCGGGTGGAGGTCTTCGGGCGTCGGCCCGGACGGAACGGGCTCCCCATCGGGTACGTTCCCCAGAAGGTGGTCATCCCCAGGGGCTTTCCCATCACGGTCATGGACGTGGCCATCATGGGGCGCACGGCGCTGCTGGGACCGGGACGCCGCCCCGGCCGACAGGACCGGGAGGCGGCGATGGCCGCCCTGGAGCAGGTGCGGATGGCCGACATGGCTGGGCGGCGCTTCCAGGACCTCTCGGGTGGGCAGCAGCAGCGGGTCCTCATCGCCCGGGCCCTGTGCGGGGAGCCCCGGCTCCTTCTGCTGGACGAACCGACCGCCGGCCTGGACAGCGCGGCACGGGCCCGGTTCTACGCCCTGGTCTGCGAGCTGCAGCACGCCCAGGGGCTGACGCTCCTGTGCGCCACCCACGACCTGGACGTGGTGGGCGAACATGCGGACGTGCTCATCCTGCTCGACCGCACGGTCCGGGCCCGGGGCAGGCCCGAGGACGTCCTGACCAGCGGGGCGCTGAGCCGGGCGTACCCCTTCCCCACCGGCCACGTCCACCCCGACGCCGGAGCCAGCCGGTGACGGAGTTCCTGTCGTACGCCTTCGTGCAGCGCGCGCTGGTCACGGGCGCCATCCTGGGCGTCACGTGCGCCGTGCTCTCGTTCTTCGTGGTCCTGCGCCGCATGGCCTTCGTGGGCGTCGGCCTTTCCCACGCGGCGCTGGGGGGCGTGGCGCTGGGCGTGGTGCTCGGCGTGCCCCCGCTCCTGGCCGCCGCCGTCTTCACCACGGGCGTGGCCTGGGTCATCGGCTGGCTCAGGGGACGGAGCGAGGTGTCGGAGGACACGGCCATCGGCGTCTTCTTCCCCACCGCCATGGCGCTGGGCGTGGTGCTCATCAGCGTGTCGCCCACGTACCGGCAAGATCTCATGGCCTACCTCTTCGGCAACATCCTCTCCGTCCGTCCGGGCGAGGTGCTGCCCACGGCGGCGCTGAGCGTCCTCGGCCTGGGGTTGGTGGCCTACTGGTTCAAGGAGCTCCTCTTCCTGGGCGTGGACGAGGAGGCGGCCAGGGCCGCAGGAGTTCCGGCCACGGCGCTCCGGTTCCTCCTCCTCACGCTGCTGGCCGTCACCATAGTGGCCGCGGTCCGGCTCGTGGGGATCGTCCTGGTGTCGGCGTTCCTGGTCATCCCCGCCGCCACCGGGCAGGCGGTGGCGCGCTCGCTCCTGGGGATGCTCGGCGTCGCGGTGGCGTCGGCCCTGGTGTCGGTCCTGGCGGGCCTCTGGCTGTCGTGGACGATGGATCTACCGTCGGGCGCGGCCATCGTCCTCGTCTCGGCGGGCCTGTTCTTCGGGGCGCTGGCGGTCGGAGGACGCGTCAGGGCGTCGTAGCGACCCTCCGGCAAGTCCGTGCGCGGCCGACCGGCCGACGGATCGGCCCGGCCGTCAGGGGTCGCGCAGCGCCACGGCGGAGTCCGTCGGAGGACGCGACCGCCGGGGGAGGGAAACGGGCCTCGGCCCGACCTCAGTAGTCCACGGGCCTCAGGTAGAACGAGCCGATGGCACTGGACGACAACACCGCCACCGTGGGGAGCTCGCGCTTCCAGTGGGTCGACTGGAGGCGTCTGGACACCAGTTCCACCGCCTCCCGTGCGAAGCCCACCTCGACGAGCTCCTCCACGCCGTATCCGCGGACGAGCCCGTTGAGGATGGGATCGGCCTTGGTGTAGCCGATGCCGATCTCGTCCTCGTCGGTGACGCCCTTGACCAGGTCCGCCGTGGCCGGCTTCTCCACGATGGCGTCGGGCACACCCAGGTGCCGCGCCAGCGCCCACACCTGGGTCTTGAAGAGATCCCCCAGCGGATTGATGGGCGGCGAGTCGTCGGCGTGCCAGGTGAAATAGCCCAGGAGCCGTTCGCTCTTGTTGCCCGTGCCCAGGGGGAGCGCATGGAGCTTGGCCGACTGGTCGAAAAGGATCACGGCGCGGAGGCGCGCCATGAGATTCCCCTTCCGGAGGGGAGAGATGTCCGGCTCGTATTCCTCCACGTACCGGTCGATGGGATCGCTGATGTCCACGGTGCGGGCGTGGGCTCCCGTGGCGTCCATCACCAGCTCGGCGTGCTCCATGCTCTCCGTGCTGGAGGTCCGGTACGGAAGTCGGAAGCCGTAGACGTGCTCGGGCCCCAGGGCACGGCACGCCAGATAGAGGGACACGGCCGAGTCCACCCCTCCCGACACACCGACCACCACGTTCTCGAACCCGCGCCGCCGGCGCACCTCCTCCCGGATGAACTCCACCAGGGTGCGTTCGACCAGCTCCAGATCCAAGGCCAGGGACTCGGGATCCAGTAGGAGCGCGTCGGCCTGCGTCGTTCCCCGGCCGCCCAGGTGGGGCGCCTGGGCCGGCAAGGACGGGCCTTCCTCGTCTCCGTCCTCGTCGGGCTCACCCCGCCGACCCTGGGCGTGCTCCAGGGCGCGCTGGAGGTGGGGCAACATCTGCTCCAGGTCCGCGAGGAGGGGGGTCTCCACCCGGGCCCGGTCGATGGCGGAGGGGTTCAGGGAGGCCCGGGTCACGCCCTCCTCGAGGAGCGGTCCCCGCGCCAGGAGCCGCCCGTCGGGGCCGACGACCACCGAGCCACCGGGGAACAGCTTGCCCCCTTCGGAGCCGACGAGCTGGGCCACCACCACGAAGACCCCATGCTCCACAGCGGCGGCGGAGGCCAGGCGATCCCACCGGTCCAGGTTGGCCGGCTGCCCCCCGTTTCCCGAGCGGAAGTCGCGGGCCGGCGACGCGCTCACCACCACCATCACCTCGGCGCCGCCCAGCGCCAGGATCGTGGGCGCCACCGAGTGCCACATGTCCTCGCAGATGAGGAGGCCCATGCGGCCGAAGCGGGTGTCGAAGTGGCGCATCTCGGTGCCGGGCTCGACGAACCTGCCCTCGTCGAAGATCCCGTAGGTGGGCAGGAACATCTTCCGATGGACGTGGAGGACCCTCCAGGCGCCGTCTTCCGGGGTCAGGTAGACCGCGCTGTTGTACAGACGCCTCCGCCACCGCTCGTAGAACCCCAGGGCCACGTCCGGAGCGTCCCCAGGCGGCGCGCCCAGGAGCTCGGCCAGCCGCTCCGCCGCCAGGGCCACTTCGGCGACGCCCCCCTCCAGGAAGTACCCGGAGAGGCAAGCCTCGGGAAAGACCACGAGGTCGGCGTGCGGGGCCTGCTCCTCCACCACGGAGCGCACCGCCTCGATGTTGCGGTCCACGTCGGCCTTCCGAGGCTTGAACTGGACCAACGCCACCCGCAGGGGAGCCCGGACCTCGCCTTGATTCATGGTTGGAGATGGAGTATGGGTCGTCGCCGTGGTGACTCGTGTACCCCGGTGCATGCCGACCGGGCCACGGAAAGGTACGTATTCCACATCAGCCGTGCAGGCCATGAGCCTTCCGGCACGAAGCTTGCGGAACGTGCTCCGGCACGGAGGGGTTACACTACGGTCCGTTTACCCCCGTTCGACTCCGAGGGCGTTGCATGAGACGAAGCATCCCATCCCTGGTTCCCCTGACCCTGCTGCTCGCGTTGGCCGCCCCGGTGGGCGCCCAGCAGTCACAGCCCCAGCGCACAGACCGGTCCCGGGAGATGGCGTCGGCCGACGCGCGACCGGAGGCCGACGTCTTCCGGAGCACGTTCGAGGCGCTGTCACGCATGAGCCTCAACGCCGGCTCCGACTCGGCGCTCTGGGAAGGTGGGATCAACGGGCTCATCGAGTCGCTCAAGGACCCGTACGCCTCGGTCTTCACGCCGACCGAGTCGGCGGCGTGGCAGGAGGAGACCACGGGGAACTACTCGGGGATCGGGCTGCAGATCTCCCTCCTCAACGACCAGGTCACGGTGACGGCGGTCTTCCGCAAGACGCCGGCGAACGACGCCGGAATCCAGGTGGGCGACGTCATCGTGGGTGTCGACGGACACGACGCCACGTCGTGGAGCACGGACGTGGCGGCCGACTCCATCCGAGGCCCGGTGGGAACGAAGGTCCGGGTCCGGATCAAGCGGGAGGGCTTCGAACAGCCCATCCCCTTCGACATCACACGGGCCGAGGTCCACGTTCCCGCGGTGAGCTACGGGGTCATGAGCGGCAACGTGGGCTACGTGATCCTCGATCGGGTGGCACGCAATGCCGCCCAGGAAATGAACGACGCCCTGCAGGAGCTCTCGGGCACTCGGGGGCTCGTCATCGACCTCCGGCACAATCCCGGGGGCTTTCTCGACGAGTCCCTCATGCTGGCGGACCTGTTCCTGAAGCCAGGGGTCACCCTGGCCAGCACCTCCCAGCGTGTTCCGGGAGGAACGCAGGACCAGCTCACCACCGAGTCCTACACCGGCCGGTGGCCTCCCCGCGTCCCGAACCTCCCGGTGGTGGTGCTGGTGGATCGCTACACGGCGTCTGGCGCCGAGATCTTCGCCGGCGCGCTCCAGGACTACGACCGGGCCCTCATCCTGGGCGAGCGCAGCTTCGGGAAGGGGCTGGTCCAAACCGTCATGCCCCTGCCCCACGGACGACGCCTGCGCTTCACCACCGGCGTGTGGAAGACGCCCCTGGGCCGCTCCCTCCACCGGCCCCGTGACATGGAGATGCGCCCACTCTCCGAGGAGCTCGACACCTTCCCGCACATCGAGACGCCGGGAGGCCGGGAGCTGCTGGACGCCGGCGGGATCTTCCCCGACGTGGCCATCCAGGAGGACACGCTGACCCTGGCGGAGCGTGGCCTTCTGAAGGCCGCCGGTGACCACGAGGTCCCCCTGGGCGTCAAGCTGGCCGAGTTCGCCTTCGACGTGGCCAAAGAGCTCCGGGACGAGGGGAAGACGCCCCAGCTGGACTCCCACCGGTTCGACGTCTTCGTGGACAGCCTCATCGCCGACGGCATTCCCGCCGACACCATGAACGCGCCGGGGGTCCGGGGCTACCTGGAGTGGCGGACCCGTTTGTCCATCGCCCAGCGCATGGACGCCATAGGAAGCGAAGCCGGCTTCCGCATGGAGCGGGACCCGGTCCTCACCGAGGCCGTCCGGCTTCTGGGAGAGTCCACGACGCAGGCCGACCTCTTCCAGGCGGCCCGGGACGACGTGGCCCAGCGAGGCTTCCAGACCGGTGAGGAGGCCGCCATGGCCAGGAAGCCCGAGGGGAGCCAGGCCGGCAACCAGCCCGGCGGCTGAGGGGCGGCGTCACGGCGGGTGCCCTGAGCGCTCCCGCCGTGACCCGCCTCCTCCGTCTGGCCCGCGCCCGCCGCGGCACCGGGCCCCCGCGTGGCCTACTTCCCCCTGGGGTGGTACCTGCGGTGCACGTCCCGGAGATACTCCCGGTCCACGTGGGTGTAGATCTGGGTGGTGGAGATGTCGGCATGACCCAGAAGCTCCTGCACCGCCGCCAGGTCGGCGCCCCCTTCCAGGAGGTGGGTGGCGAAGGTATGGCGGAGGGTGTGGGGCGAGACCTTCCGGGTGATCCCCGCCCGCCGGGCGGCCTTCTTCACCAGAGCCCATACGGCGACCCGCGAAAGGGGCGTGCCCCGGGCGTTGAGGAAGACCCTGCCTTGTGCTTTCCCCCCGCCTCGGTCCAGGCGGGGGCGTACCTCTCGCAGGTAGCGCCCCAGGGCGCGGAGCGCCGGGGCACCCACGGGGACCAGACGCTCCTTGGAGCCCTTGCCGAAGACCGTGAGGAAGGCCTCGTCCAGGTCCAGAGCGCCCAGGGACAGCTCGGCCAGCTCCGAGACGCGCATTCCGGTGGCGTACAGGACCTCGAGGATCGCCCGGTCCCGCCAGAAGAGGCGCGCATCCGGATCGGGGGCCTCCAGGAGCCTGGCCACCTCGTCGTGGGTCAGGTAGTCGGGGAGCCGCCTACCCAGCTTCGGTGATTCGAGACGCTCGGTGGGATCGGCCTCCACGGCGCCTTCGGCGAGAAGGAAAGCGTAGTACGTCCGCACGGCGGATTGGGCACGGCGGATCGACGTGGGCGCCATTCCCGCTTCCTTCAGTGAGAATACCCACGCCCGCAGGTGCGCCGGCGTGACCTCCGAGGGCTTGCTGACCCCGTCCTCCTGCAGAAAGGCGGCCCACCGGGCCAGATCGCGGCCGTAGGCCGCCACCGTCCGGTCCGAGAGGCTCCGCTCGAAGGTGAGGTAGTCCTGGAACTGCTCGAAGCGGAACGCCCGGGGCGCCTCAGTCATGGTGCCGCGTCCTCCACCACCACCAGAACAGCGCTCCGCCCAGGAGCAGAGCGGCACCGAGGAGCCAGTGGTTCACGAGTCCCAGCACGGCGAGGACCCGGCCCAGGTTGTGACCCGCGAAGCTCCCCGCCCACACCAGGGCGCCATACCAGATGCCCGAGGCCACGGTCAGAGGGAGCGCCACGGGCCAGAAGCCCTGGTGGGTGACGCCCGCGAAGACCGGCACCACCGCCCGGAGCCCCGGGAGGAAGCGCGTGAGGAAGATGGCCGGCGAGCCCCAGCGACCGTAGAA
The DNA here is from genome assembly GCA_050114675.1 of Gemmatimonadota bacterium. Taxonomy (GTDB): domain Bacteria; phylum Gemmatimonadota; class Gemmatimonadetes; order Longimicrobiales; family Gaopeijiaceae; genus SZUA-318. The sequence continues at coordinate 12,107 of JASFRY010000036.1, forward strand.
CACCACCATGCGCTCCATCTGGTGGGCGTTGATGAGCCGACGGCCCCGGCCTGCCAGGAAGAAGTCCCGCCCGTGGGTGCGGCCCACGCGGTACATGACCAGCGCCGACGCCACGTTGCAGGCCCAGGTGGCCGCGAAGACCCAGCGGGCGCGGAGGTCCCCCACGGCGGAGAGGAAGCCGCCGAGCACGACGAAGGTGTCGGCCGGTACTGCGGGAACCACGTTCTCGACGCCGGCACCGACCCCGAGGAGCGCGTACACGAGGACGTTGGGGAGCCCCTCGAACCATGCCAGCAGGTCAGGCCACACCGATGGAGTCCCCTACGCCCCCCACGCGAAGCCCCCTACAGTGGGAGCCCCTCGTCGGTAGCTCCCCAGGTGGCATCGAAACCGCCGATGGCGTCCACCAGCGCCACGGCATGGACCGCCATGCCCTCGCCCCGCCCGATCCACCCCATGCCCTCGTTGGTCTTCCCCTTCACCGACACCGCGGAGGCACCGATCCGCAGCACCTCTCCCAGCCGCTGGCGCATGGCCTCCACCCACGGGCCCACCTTCGGCGTCTCGCAAACGACGGTGATGTCCACGTTCACCACCTGGTAGCTGCGCGCCTCCAGGATGTGGACGGCCCTGGCCAGGAGCTCCATGGAATCGGCATCCTTCCAGGTGTCGTCGCTGGGCGGGAAGTGGCTCCCTACGTTCCCCGCCGCCGCCGCTCCCAGAATGGCGTCGATGACGGCGTGGGCCACGGCGTCACCGTCGGAGTGGCCCGAGAGACCCGCATGGTCGGGGATGTGCACACCACCCAGGACGAGACGTCGCCCCTCCTGGAACCTGTGGGAATCGTATCCCGTGCCTATGCGCATGCGCGCCCCCTACCGGGCGTGGCGATCCGCGCTGCGGGCCGCCGCGCTACCGGCTCAGCCGTCCCACCGGCGAAGGGCCAGGCAGACGTTGTGGCCGCCGAACCCGAAGGAGTTGGTGAGCGCCAGGCGGACCGGCCGCTCCTCCATGCCCCCGTGGGCGTAGTCCAGATCGCAGGCAGGGTCCGCCTCCTCGAAGTTGATCGTGGGCGGGATCTTGCCCTCTCGGGTGACCATGACGGTGATGATGGTCTCCAGGGCACCCGCGGCGCCCAGGAGGTGCCCCGTCATGGACTTGGTGGACCCCACCACGATGTCGTAGGCCCGCTGCCCAAGGACCTCCTTGATGGCGTGCGTCTCGATGGCGTCGGCCATGGTGGACGTCCCATGGGCGTTCACGTAGTCCACGTCCTCCGGGCCCGCCTCGGCGTACCGGAGCGCCATGCGCATGGCGTTCTGCGCCCCGTAGCCGTCCGGCGGGGGCGCCGTGATGTGGTAGGCGTCGCCCGAGAGCCCATAGCCCACGACCTCGGCATAGATGGTGGCGCCCCTCTCCTGGGCGTGCTCCAGCGACTCCAGGACCACCGCGCCGCCGCCCTCCCCCATGACGAAGCCGTCGCGGTGGAGATCGAAGGGCCGGCTCGCAGTGGACGGGTCGTCGTTCCGGGTGGACATGGCCTTCATGGAAGCGAAGCCCGCCACGGTCATGGGCGTGATGGTGGCCTCTGCGCCTCCGGCCACCATCATGTCGGCGTCCCCGTGCCGGATATGGCGTGCAGCGTCGCCGATGGCGTGCGCCGACGACGCGCAGGCCGACACGGTGGCGTAGTTGGGCCCCTGCAGGCCCCAGCGCATGGAGATGAGCCCCGCGGAGATGTCCGGGATGAACATGGGGACGAAGAAGGGACTCACCCGGCCCGGACCCTGCTCGAGGAGCTTCCGATGCTGCTCCTCGAAGGTGGAGATCCCCCCGATGCCGCTGCCGAAGATGACCCCGAAGCGGTGGGGCTCCATGCCCTCGGGCACGCCCTCGAGACCAGCGGACGTCATGGCCTGGGACGCGGCGGCCAGGGCGAACTGCGACACGCGGTCGTAGCGCCGCGCATCACGTTTGTCCATGTAGAGGAGGGGATCGAAGTCCTTCACCTCGCACGCGATGCGCGTGGCGAAGTCCTCCGTGGCGTCGAACGCCCGAATCGTGTCGGCGCCGCTGGTACCGTCCAGGAGGTTGCTCCACGTGGACCCTACATCGTTGCCCACGGGAGAGACCACACCCATCCCGGTGATGACCACACGACGTCCGCCGCGGTTCTGCTCGTTCCCCATCGTCGTCCCCGTGCGTCGGTCGAGCGGCTCGGCTCAGTCCGCCTCGCTGCCGTGCTTCTTCAGGTATGCGATGGCGTCGCCCACGGTACGCATCTGCTCGGCGTCCTCGTCGGGAATGTCGATACCGAACTCTTCCTCGAACGCCATTACGAGCTCGACCGTGTCGAGGGAGTCGGCACCGAGGTCCTCAACGAACGACGCGTCGTCGGTCACCTTCTCCGGCTCGACGCCCAGCTCGTTGATGATGATCTCCCGGACCCTGGCCTCGGTGGGCTCACTCATGTTGCCTCCTTGGGGTGTGCGATAAAGCGTTGTGCAGATCGAAAAGAAACGATAGAACGCCGGTCGAAGCAGACCGGCTCACATGGCCATCCCGCCATCTACGGACAGCACCTGGCCGGTAATGTAGCGAGCCGCGGGGCCCACGAGAAAGCGAGTGACGCCGGCCACGTCCTCGGGGTCTCCCAGCGCACCCATGGGGATGAGCTTCTGGAGCCCTTCCACCTGGCTCTCCGACAGCTCGCCGGTCATGTCGGTCCGGATGAACCCCGGAGCGATGGCGTTGCACCGGACACCCCGCGCCGCGAGCTCTTTGGCCACGCTCTTGGTAAGCCCCACCAGGCCGGCCTTCGACGCGGCGTAGTTGGCCTGGCCGGGATTCCCCATGAGGCCCACCACCGAGCTGATGTTCACGATGGACCCGGAACGGCGCTTCATCATCCCCCGGGCCACGGCGCGGATGAAGTTGAAGGCGCCCTTGAGGTTGGTGGTGATGACCTCATCGAACTCCTCGTCCTTCATGCGGAGAAGGAGGTTGTCGCGGGTGATGCCCGCGTTGTTCACCAGGATGTCCACCGGTCCCAGCGCTTCCTCCACCGCGGACACCGTAGCCCGGGTCTGGGCCGGATCGCCC